>NZ_LKET01000039.1:300000-513968 GCF_001317355.1 Oxobacter pfennigii | reverse complement strand
GGTATGAGCAACTTGGCGGAGCAGATGGCCCATTAACAGATGCCATACTGGATCGTATTGTACATGATGCTTACAAAATCAATATCGAAAGCATCGACCCTACTAAAGATATTTCAATGCGAGAGGTATATGGTTTAGATAAATCTCAAAGTGAATAGTTTTTATTAAGTCAATCGAATGCGGTTTCCGGTTCCGGTCAGGAGGTTTCCAATTCACCGGAACTTCGGTTTCACCGCACCGGAATATTCAATTACATTATGGCAGTATTGATTATAGCTTTTTTCAATAATCATTTGCAATAAATTAAACTATATTTAACATAATTATAACCGAATAAACAAAGTATTGTTATACTATGAAATTAAGAACTTAACTGGAAGTGATTATATGTTGTATATAGGCTTAATAATTTTTACATTTATAATATTAATGACGTTTGCTCTATGCAAAGCTGCAAGTAAAGAGAATAAATATTATTAACAGTTATTTAGTTTAAAAGATATTGTAGGGCACTTGATTTTTAAAAATCCACCTTAAACCGGATGGCTCTGAAAAGATCCTCTATGTGCTACCCATTGTCAAGACACGAAAAATGTTTCGTAAGTTAATCTCCTTTCGTGTTTGATTCTAGTAGGCGTTTGCGAAACGCTAGAACCCGCATAATTACATGACTTTTTCGTTACAAAATAAAACAACTCCTCACTGATTTATGGTAAAATTGAATTGTCGAAAAACAAATTCACCACTACCTCAGAAAGGAGTTATACACATATGTTACCATATAAACAGCTTTCTTTGGCAGATATTTTTTCTGATTGCAAAGAAAAATTTGAAAATGATAAATATCAGTTCCTTTCCCTGCTTGAGGATAACATCAATCTTGACGAGTTGGTTCCTGCTTCTTTCAAAAACCACTTTTACGCTTCTACTGGTAGGCCCCGGAAATTTCAGCCTTACGCCATGCTTTGGGCACTGATTTTGCAACGTATTTTTTCCATACCTACAGATTCCCTGTTAATCATTTTTCTTCAATACTCTAAAGAATTAAGAGATTTCTGCGGGCTTACCAAAGTTCCTGATGCTTCTAAGTTCCCTGCTTCAAGCAGGATTTCCTTTTAGACTTACAATTCATGTTCGAATCCTTAGTAGATATTACCGAACCGATATGCCAACAGATTGATCCCAAACTTGCTGAAATGACCATATTTGATACCTCTGGTATTGAAGGTTTTGTTACCGAGAATAACCCTAAATACATAAACCGTATTATCAAACAGCTGAAATCCTTTAAAAAAGCTAATGAGATTGACGATTCCTATGACCCTTATAAAGCTGCCTACGCCTCTATGCCCTCCCATGCTGCTTCCAATCCAGCCAATGGGCATTTCTGCTATTCCTTTAAATTTGGTATTATAACCAACGGTCTTGGCATTGTAAGGGATATTTCTTTCTACAATAAGAAGTTTCTTGAATCTCATGTCGATATCACAGTCGAGAAAAAATCCGATTCTCCTGATAAAGATAAATACTTGCAGATTCAAAGGCTCTCATACCCGTTTTTAAGGATTTCTTCGCCAAACATCCTCTCATTAACCCTAGGGTATTCATAAGGTGATGCCGCTTTCGATATCATTCAGATTTATCATTACTTATTTCATGATTTAAAGTTTCAAACTGCTTATATTCCTTTAAAGAACAAACTCTCTTTAGAAGATGCTGACTGCCCTTTAAATGAAGTATGTCCACCATTACTATGGGGATAGGATATATTTATGTAGTGGCCATCGTATGTAGTTCCATTCTCAATAAACCTTGCTTCACCGAAATCTACTTGAGCTTCTCCCGGAGGATGGTCAAGTGGAAGTGAGCCATCAGTCTCAATCTTAAGTTCCTTCCTAAGCTTTGCTACAAAGCTTCTTACTGCTCTTTCAGAAGCATTAAATTCATCTTTGTAAATCTCGCACAACCTGTCATATACCCGTTTGGCAGTATGACGCTGCTTGTGAGGTGCCTTCTCATCATCGGTCAACCATTTGATTACCAAGTCTCTATATGGTGAGAGCTTTCCTGTTCTAATCTGTTTAGGCCGGATTTCTATATTAAAATTATCTTTCTCAACATACTTCTTTACTGTTTCAAAATCATGTCCTGTGATATCAGCAATCTTTCTTAAACTTTTCCCTTCAAATTTCTTCATATATTTGATACGATATACTTGCTCCATTGTTAGCATCTCCTTATTCTCCTTTTCAGTTTGGTCACTAAAAAGGTTATATTATTTGAGGGGTGCTTGCAATGGAGTTCTTCCATTTTATGCAGGGATTTTTAACTTCCGCTCTGCTTGGTTTCTATTCTACCAAAAACAACTATAGGAACCTTATAAGTTTTTGTACTTTGCTTTTATCTACCGCCAACAAGCATTCTACAAAATTTTGGTGATAACTTTTTTATAATTATTTCCAAGATAATGCAGCAAACAATTGTTAATATCGGTATAAATAAATATTGGAATAGTTCTACAATTAATATTTGTGGTAAAAGTTTAAAAGCAATTCTAAAAAAAATTGTCACTAATGTTTTATGACATGCAAAAATAACAAAGGAATGTTGTGCTATTAAAATGAAAAGATTAAATAAATCCGACTGAATTAGATGTTTTGACACATAAATTAATGTAAGCATTCCAAACAAAATTGAAATATTCTGTAAAATAAAATATTTACTACCCAATTTCAATACTAGTATTATCAAAAGAAGATACAGTGCAATAATTTCTTTAGCATTAATTTTGTCAATTGCTTTTACACTGATCTTATATTTCACCAGAAAGTAACCCAATGTAAAAAAAACAACTGACAGATTAGAGATATAAGGTACTTCGAATATCCCTATCCAGAATAACACAATTACTCCAAAAGAGAAAAAAGGAATTTTATCTACAATACGCTTAATAACTATAGCTAAAACATTCATAAAAAATAAATCTTTTAAAAACCAAAATGGACCTATAATTGGATGAGTTTTATTGAAAATTCCAAGATACGCATCAATCCAATCTTCCCACGAAAATTGAGTTATTAAGGTAGAACAATCAGAAAAGTAAGTTCTCAGCACATGAATGTTTTGCACAAATAAATAAAATAAAATTAGTAATGTATTCCACAGAAAATAAGGGAGCCCTATACTTCTAACTTTTTTTACAATATTTTCTTTCCATGTAAATTCTTTTGAATATAAAAGCATACTTGAAATAACAAAGAATAGGGGAACCGCAAGATTTGCAATTATAACCGATAAAACTTCTTTAATTATTTTTACCACTGCCCACATCATAGTATCATTGAAATTCTGAATTGAGGTAAGGTTGGAATGTAAGAACACTATTAGAACGCACAAAATAGCTCTCATACATGTAATTCTTTTCGACAATTCTTCATCAATTTTATAATTCACTTTCATTATATACCTTTCAATATATTCTAATTTATTCTATTTATAAATTTAAACATGGACTGCATTGATAAACATCACCAACTCTCAACGCAGCCCCAATATAAACTATTTAATTATCTACCGCCCAATAGATATATCCTAGTAAATTTTATTTTATTGAGAATAATAGAAATTATTAATGAACAAATAATAATAATAATTGTTTCAATTATTATTATATTGAAACAACATATTTTATTTATCTTTTTTAGAATATAAATGTTAATATATTCAGAAATAATATATATTCCTAATGAATGTTTACCAATAAAAGATATAATTTTTATAGCTACTCTTGCTATGTATAAATTAACTTTATTAATCAGGAATATACATAATATAATAATCCAACTACAACCTATAATCCCAATCATCCAACGAAAAATATCAATACCTAGTTGATACATAAAGTTTGGATTACTAAACAAAAAAATTTTAGAAGTGTATATATAACTATCGTAATCGTAAAATTGTATTAATATTATATAGCATAAAAATAATGCAAGAAAAGTAGCAGTCTTAATTATTAATTTCATATTAGCCATTTTTGATTTTATGTCATATTTGTTCCAGAGGTATGCACCTATAAAATATGGATACATATATTTATATAAGTGAGTGTTAAAAGCATCAGGTATAAATAGCATACTAAAGCCTATATATATATAAGCTATGATACTATCATTAAAATAATGGTTTACGAGTATTATAATTATAGAACAATAGAAAATTGACCATAGAAACCATAAATGTAATAATGACGTCTTTAAATACAGTGTAATTATTTCTTTATAATTTACATCAATTCCATTAGCAAGATTTTCTGTAATTTTAATTAATATTGTGAAGAATGCCCATGTAAATATTGGAACTAATAATTTCATAATCCTATTGTATAGAATAATAATTTTATCAGACTTGTAAAAAGTCTGATAAAATAAATAACCAGATATAAGCATAAACAATGGCATATGAACACTATATATTAACTTAAATGCTATGTTGTAAAAATAACTTTCATATTTCAAAAAAATATATCCAGATCCATATTGAATCGAATGCCCTGCTACCACAAATATTATAGCTATACCTTTAATAAAATCAAAGAGGATATTTCTATTTGTATATTTGTTTACATAGATTTTGTTCATTCTTCCACCTCTTTTATTCATCTCCCTTTAAATAATCCTTATTAATAATTTTATAAAGCATCATACTTAATATAACACTCCAAATAATTAAAAATAGGAACCTTACTATGAATTTTTCCATTGCAAATAAGCTTATTATCCCAATAAAAAATAAACAAATTACTATTAATGCAATCATTCTTAAATCGAATAACATGAAACCAATAATCTTATAAGTCATTATCAAATGAAAAATAAAATTTATAAAATATGATAATAATGTTGTATAAGCTGCAGCAATATAGCCATATTTATTTATACATATAACATTTAAAATAATATTTATAATTGCCGCTCCAATTGTACCCATAGCAATTAAACTAGTTTTTTTATAGTAATACTCAACTTGTACAGGTATTACATAAATCGCAGCAAAAAAAGAACCTAATAATACGGGAATTGTCGTATACTTTGAATTCCAGAAATCTCTTCCTGACATAATTATTGTTATTTCTGGAGTAATAAATACAAGAATCATAATTATAAATAAGAAAATTATAAAATATACGTTAGATCTTTTTCTTATATTATCATAATTTTTTTTCCCCATTTGCTCATAAAACCAAGGTGACCATGTCGATTCAAGTGAATTAATAATAATTTTATAAATTGTTGATAATGTATATGAGAAACTATATAAACCTGCTTCTGATGCACCTACTATTCGTTGAATCATCACTCTGTCAAATTGTGATAATATAACTTGTGATAATCCATGTGGTACTATAGGAATACTATATTTAATGGCAAATTTCCAATAGTCATAATTAAATACCGGCTTAGCTCTCTTATAAAAATAAAGAAGTATCCATAATGATATAACAATCATTGATATTGAAGCACCAAATATCCGTCCTAAATACTTTTTCTCAATACATTCCTGACTAATCAATAATAACGATAATCCGATATTAAGCCCAGTATTCAAGAAGGCCATTATTAAGTATTGTTTATAGGAGTAGCTTAAAGTAATAACATAATTATAAATTAATAAAATTGCAGTACATGCACTATGTATTAATAAAATATTTAGAATAATTTTTTCAAAACCAGTAAACTTACTTAATTGCTCACTATATATATGTACGATTAAAAGTGACACACATAAATTCAATATAACAATTAAAGTTATAGATGATATGTATTCATTAAATGAATTTTTAAATTCATATTTAGCACTCCGTATACTGTCATGCAAAGTTATACCTATTATCATGTATAGAATTGTTTCATAAGCAATATAAGAATTATAAATACCAAAATCGGATGTTGAAAGAATTCTCGTAAATACTGGTAACGTTAAAAAACTTATACCTTTTATTAATATGTTACCGATAGAATAGCCTAAACTAGCCTTGACCGTTATATCATTTAAAACAGACTTTATATTAATATTTTTCATTTAATCACACTTTCAATTAAACTGGGGTTTACATTCAATATTTTGAGATATAATTTCATCAGAAAATTTATAGGCAAATAGAAGTATTATAGAAAAGAATTGTATGGGTTGAGAAGCCATTAACATCAATAGTATGATATATAATATTACAGCCTCAAATTTCTTACTTAGCAATTGTTTACAACCACAATAATAAAAAAATAAAAGTACGGTAAAAAATAATCCTCCTCCTCTATAAATACCTTGAATCAAACCATTTGAACTGCCACCTGTACCTAATTCTATTTCTAATTGCTCTGATAAAGCCGATTTATATCCCACGCCAAAAAAAGGATTCTTTAAAATAATTGAGATGCCACCATACAAATCTAAAGTACGTGCTTGAATTGATGAATTATCTGAAAAAAACTTATCTTGAATGATTGGTGTATTTGTTAACATAATACAAATAAAAAGAATAAATAATGTAAAAACATATTTCATAAAAAAGAATCTTTTAGAAACATCATGGTATTTAAATATGTATGCAATCATCATAAAAGTTAATGTCAAATATCCCATAGCCGACTTTGTTGTTAATATCGTCATAATAAATATTACAGAAACTACTTTTTTATACTTACTAGAAAATATCTCATCGATAAACAATAAAAAAAATAACCCAATAATCAAATAACAAGCAAACATACCTGGCTCCCAAAATGGACCAGCATTTCTATTAAATGCAATACCCCACCCGATTGTATGCCAATACGTCATAACATAGATTGTATTATTGACTAATTTATACATTATAAACGGCTGCAAAATATTAGGTTGATATATATATAAGAAATAAGTAATTATACTAATCAAAGAAATCATACATAAACAATTTACAAATACTTTAATAAATTGTTTATGGCTTAAAAAACCTTGTGCTATTGCAACCACAGCCATCTTTTCTAATAATAGAATTACATGTACCCAATTGATTTCATTATATGCATTTATAATTTGAGATAATATAAATAGAATTGCTAATATACTAAAACGCGCAAAATTTTGCTTAATAATTCTTTTTCTATGTATTGCAGCCAATATAAATACAGGAAAAATAATGACAGAAATCATATTTCCATATAAAACACCTAGAAAAACTGTACCGTTACAGAATAAAACATATATTACATACATATATATTAGAAATGTTTTCATATTTAATCACACCTTGATAAGAATTATGTTGATACTCCCATTTGTATTCTTATATATATTCAGGCAATTCATCGCTGAGGCTTTCGTTGAAAGATCTAATATGCGTATTATCAGTTGGCTCTTCTGGTCTTGAGTATTCAATCGCACATTATTCAAGTAAACTCATGCATCAAGAGACTTCGATATGAGTTTCGGACTATAATCTACCTTTATTTTCTTGGGCAACCCTTCATTTAGCTCTAATCACTTAGGTATTGGCTACTGCTTCACCTTTTATTGATTTATCTATATAAATAGCCAGGCATTCACGACTATACGTATCTCTTATTTTCAAAACCTTGATCTTTTTTCATCATAAAGCTGATCTGATACAAAACCAGCTTTAATTTATTATTAAAGGTATATTTTATTGCCTGCTCGTCCTTCTTTGGTTTATATCTGTATGCTGTTCTATTTATATTCAATACCTTGCATGATCTTCGTTCACTTACCTCATAAGCTTTCTCCAAGATATTTTAGCATTCCCTTTTTTCCGACAGGCTTTAGAACTTTTTGATAGCACATCCTGAAACATCGCTTTATACAAGCTGAGGTTAGCTACAATTTGTTTCAACTTCCTATTTTCTTCTTTGAGCTATTTAAGCCGCTTTACATCGGTTGAAACCATATCGTCCTATTTGTTTTCCACCTATAGAATGTTTGCTCAGAAATCCCTATTTTCCTGCATACTTCATCTACAGAAGTGCCTAGCTCTGCTTGCTTTATGTGAAATCTATTTGTTCTTCTGCATATTTTGCCCTTTTCATATTTTCCCCACTCTTTTTTATTAATTTTATCATTTTTCGCATTAAGAGTGGACCATATTTTCGGGAAGAAGATCAAAAGTTAATCTAATCCTATAGTAATTTTATTTTGATAGTTTTTAAATCTAATACATCATCAATTATTCATTTTATTTATTTAAATTTTAATATTTATATACCTCTTTTCATATTCTCCTGCCATAATTCTTGAATTTAACACTTGACTTATTAGAGTTGATGCTGCATTAGATTTTTTATCATAATCATTTTTATTAATTTCAGATATGCATTTAACTAAACTATCACAATCATTATTTTTAAATAGAATAACCGAATCTTCTGATAGATTTGCCACTTCGCGATGTGAATCAATATCAGATAATATTGCTGGCAATCCACAAGACATACCCTCTAGTACTGCCAGAGGTAGACCTTCTGAGAGTGATGCAGAAATAAAATAATCACAATATGGTAAATATTCAAAAGCATTGCTTACCCTTCCAATCATAATTACACGATTGTCTATTTGGGCATCCCTTTTTAATTGTTCATATTCCGGTCCGTCTCCTAATATTAGAAATACTATATCTGTTCTTTGAATTACTTTAAATGCTTCTAATATTAAGCTAACATTTTTACGTTTAGAAAGATACCCGCAAAAAACAAATATAGTTTTATCTTTATCAATTCCATGATATTCTCTGAAAAAAATTTTGGTCTGGATATTATTATTTTTAAAATCAATACCATTACGAATATAATCAATTTTATAATTTGTTTTATATTCAATCTTTTTTGCAACAGTTTCAGAACACGCAATTGGATAATCAAGTTTTTTCATAAAATAATTGTATATTAATGCTTTGACACTTCCTATAAATTCTCCATCCTTCATAACAAAATCCTCATGCGGTACACAATGAACTGTACTAAATGTTTTATGTAATCCATCTACTTTAGAATTTATTATATCAGCAATACCCCCATGTGAATGTACAATATCTGGTAGTATTTTTTCTAACAATTCTTTCACTTGTTTTAATATACTTAGAATATTAGATTTTTTTAATTCGATAATCTTACATTCAACATCAGAAAAATCTTTTTTATTTTTTTCTGAACATACTTCTAATGCTAAAAGTGTTATATCAAATTTTCTCTTATCTAAAAATTTCACAAGATTATATAACATATTAACAGGTCCACCCTTTTTAAGGCTATGAATCATATATAAAATTTTTATTTTTTCTTTCATATAAATTCCTTTCTATCAAACAGAAAAAATTACTGTATTAAAAATCTATTACTACAAGTTTAATTGTGCTTAACTCATTAACTCTCTTGGCAATTATTTCAACCAATGAAATAGACTTATCTATAAGTTCCTCGTTCTTTAAAATATCTTTTTGAAGTTCGGAGCCACCACTATTAGTTCTAGCCAACAGACGTTCTTTAATTACATACTTTGGCACCCGAAAAAAAATAATTTCATCAGCAAAATAAGGAAATAACAGTTTTTGTAATTTATATATACTTTGCTCTGAATCAAATGAATTATATGAAATTCCCCAAATCACTTGATTAATTCCTTCATCTAATATTATTAAATTTTGTGAGTATTTTGTAATACACAAACTATATATACTAACAATTGAAAATAAATACGTAAACATTTTAAGTTTAGTAAATTTTGACTTAAATTTCACTCTATTAAAAGCTATTGTTAATTCAATGGACTTTATTGGGTGTGATAAAAAAAATAAAAATAATAATTTAATCTTATTCATATTCTGTTTAAAACGTAAATCATCATAAAGATATAATTCTAATGGGTTCAAAGCATCTTTATTCTCTTTTATGAAGTTTCTAACATATGTACTCTTACCACATCCTGGTATTCCTAATAACTCAATTACCATTTCTCACTTTATATCTCCATTTTGTTTTTCTATAAATGAAAATTAAAATATTTAGTACTTTATATTTTAAAGCATGTACCTTTCCATAGTATTTTTTATGAATTCTATATTTCTCATTAATAGTAATCCAGTTATTACTACTCAGACCTCCATATTCCATTACAGCCAGTACTTGTGACGATTTATGAAATTTACATCCCTTCATAAAAAACCGTACCATAATTTCATAATCTGCAGTTATACGAAAATTCAAGTCGAATAGTCCATACTTATCATATATTTCCCTTTTGACAAAACATGTAGGATGATTCACACTCATTCTATGAATTAACTTATGATGATTAGCCATCAAAGGTTTATTAGAATCTACATAATTATTATCTGTATAAATAAGATCTGAATATATAATATCAGCATTTTTTTCTTCAAACATTGAAATTACTTTTTTGAAAATAAAATTATTATAATAATCATCACCATTAATTATACCTACATATTTTCCTTTCGCTGCCCTTATCCCTTTATTCATAGCGTCATAAACTCCCCTATCAGGCTCAGAAATATAACGCAATCTTCCATTAAATTTTGTAATATTCTCTTCAATGATAGATACAGTTTTATCTGTTGATCTCCCATCTATTATCAAATATTCGTACGAATCATAGTCTTGATTATATACAGAATCAAGCGTCCGTTGTAAAAACTTCTCGCAATTATATGTAACGGTCACTATAGTTAAAATAATTTCTTTCATATTTACCTCATTAATATAAATGCATAATCGTTCTTTAATACTTATCTATTAGATATCTCTAAAACTTGTATATTTTTTATAATAGAATCATTAGGTATATCTTTATGAATAATGCAACCAGCACCTATGACACAATTACTTCCGATTTTTACACCTGGTAAAATTATTGAGTCACTTCCGAACCAACAATTATTGCCAATTTCTATAGGAGCTGTTCGGTATCCTTGTGTTCGTATTAATTGCTCACTATCTATAAAGCTATGATTATGATCATATATCTTAACATTTTCGCCAAAAATACAATCGTCTCCAATACTAACATCTAATAAACAATTTAATGAACAGTCATTATTAAAAAATACATTATCACCAATTTTCAATATGGCATTCTTACCTATTCTTATATTAAGCCCTTTCCTAGCAGAAAACTTCTTACCAACCTTTAAACTATTTCTATAAAGTATTTTTAATATAGTCACTTTAATAAGAAATATAATTTTATTTATTATTTTCAACAAAACATCCATATATTACCTCATAATAATTCTACAGTTTCCTTAACAACACGTCTGATATCAAATCGACTTTTTACACACTCTAACCCATTTTTAACAAGTTGTTTACGATACATTTCATCTTTGTATATTTTCATTGCTGCTATGTATACTGCATAAGGATCATCTGGTGAAACTAATACACCATTTTTACCATCTTCTATTAAATCAGGTATTGCATTAACATTTGTCGCTACAAGTGGTTTTCTTCCTAACATATATTCAGCTAGTACAAGTCCAAAGCCTTCCCAACGTGATAATAGAAAGGCTTGGTCAAATAATTGTATGTACTGCATAGGTTCATCTACCCACCCAGTAATTAATACAGAATCAGCTATTTTTTTCGTTTTTATCATCTCTTCAATTTCCGCTTGTTGATCACCATTTCCAACTAAAATAAAGTATGCATTTGGTATTTCTTTCTTTATCAATGCTGCGAAATTTATAAATACATCTGGTGACTTTTGCTTGGTTAGCCTTCCTACAGTTCCAAATATATATGCCTCTTCAGGGATTCCGAGATCCTTTTTTGTTATATGATATAGTTGATTCTTTTGATAATATTCTTCTATATCAACACCATTGAAAATAACCTTTATTTTATTAAAATTACATATATTATTTGCTAAAGCTGATTTCATTTCAAATTCAGAAATAGCAATAATCTTTGTACAAAAATTTGACAGTATCTTTTCTATCCATCTATAAATATATCTTTTAAAATTACCACAATCCATATTAAAAGACCATCCGTGTGGATTGTATAAAGACATGTTATCAAGACCTATATTGGCTAGTCTGCCTATTGCACCTGCTTTACTACTATGCATATACACCACATCCGGCGAATACTTTTTTATGAGTTTTCTTATTTTTATACATGCATAATAATCCTTTAAAAAGTTTATTTCTCTGTGCATATCAACATGTTCAAATGCCATTACAAGTCCATTGTAGTTTTTTTTATTATAGTCATATGAGCAAACTAATATATTTTCATATTTTGATAAATCCATATTTTTAATAAGCATCAAAATATATCTTTCTACCCCACCTGAGGATTGAACTATATGCATTATTCTTTTCATACTTCAATAACCACCTACCATTTATGATAACATGCAATTGTTTAATTTATAATTTAAACTCGTAGTTATCCCCTCAACAAATCAGCTGGATAGAAAAAATACCGTACCCATCTTAAATACCTTATTTGATTACAAAACCTAAATAATAATATAGGTGCCCCTAAACCTAAAATAGTTGCAAGAATCACATGTATCCAAAATACATAAATACCAAATTTACACAATATAACTCTGACTCCCGCGGTTAAAATTGTATGAATTACATAAATTACCATGCTATTTTTACCTATACAAATAAGAACCTGAATAAACCATGTCTTATAAAATTTATCATCTATATCTGAAAATAACTTAAATAGAAAAAATAAAGCTATATTAATCAGTGAAGCAACTAAAACTTCTCCTAATATGAAAATAAATGACCAATTACTATGTAAATAATTACAACATATAAACGAAATAACCAATACAAGCAAAGTAATAATAGCAGTAGTTTTTAATTTTTCAGTTATTTTATATCTATTATTTAATTCGATAATATAAACAAACCGTGTGACTATTTTCCCTGAATAAAAGAATATACCTAATCCTATATATTCCAAAATCCAACCTATAGCTTGATGATTTACTATAAAACTTCTAGATAAAAAATATATGAATATAGATATTCCAAATACAATATTTTCGTTTGTAATTAAAATATCTATTAAGCTGTAGAAAATTGTAATAATCATTAGAGCATATAGAAACCAATAAATACTATATGGCTGATAAAAAACCTGGATGAATTTATAATAGTTAATTTCATAACCATATACAATTATTTGCATAACTAATAAGCAATATGTAAATATAATCGCCGGTATATAGAATGATATAATCTTTTTACTAATATAATTGAACCATATAGGTAACATTTTCTTTATATATAAAAAATTACTTTGGTTCTTAGTAGGTTGATATATATCTATAATATTTGATCTTCCATAAAGAAAGCCGCTAATCATAAACATCAATGGCATATGAAAACTATATATAATATTATCAAATAACTGGAGACTATAATTCAAAAATAATCCTTCTCCTTTTAGACCACGTTCAATATGCCCTAAAACTACAAGTATAATTGTAAATCCTCTTAAGGCATCTATCCAATTGATTCTTTTGTTCATATCAACTTTCCTCATATTCTATTTTATTGCCTCCAATATTGCATACTTTTGATATCGCTTAATCAAGTAACCAATTATCGGAAATACATAACGGTTCGATACAAACTGATCAGAGTATCTAGTAATGCATAAATATAATTATAAATATTTAGTTTTATTCAATTTTCAATATGCTCCGCTCCTCCCTAAACCACTCATATGCCAATCTAATACCGTATCTCAAATCCATCTTATGCCTCCAACCAAGCCTATGTAGATTACTCACATCCGTTAACTTCCTGAGCGTTCCATCAGGCATATTCGTATTAAACATCATATCACCATCAAATCCAACAACTTCTTTTATCAACTGTGCGAGTTCCCTAATGGAAACTTCCTGACCAGTTCCTACATTTACATGTTCTTCACCATCATAATTTTCCATCAGAAATACGCAAGCATCTGCCATATCATCCACATATAAAAATTCTCTTAATGGTTTGCCTGTGCCCCATATCTCAACCTGTGAAAGATTGTTTACTTTTGCTTCATGAAATTTCCTGATGAGAGCCGGAAGGACATGAGAATTATTCAAATCAAAATTGTCATTGGGTCCATATAAATTAGTAGGCATACAGCTTATAAAGTTATCCCCATACTGCCTTTTGAAGTACTGACACATCTTTAGCCCGGCTATCTTCGCTATTGCATATGCCTCGTTTGTGGGCTCCAGATATCCGGATAAAAGATATTCCTCTTTTATTGGTTGTGGGGCCAGTTTAGGATAAATACATGTACTGCCTAGAAATAATAGCTTAGTTATTTTATAATCGTGGGCGGCTTTTATTACATTGTTTTGAATCTGCAAATTATCATATATAAAATCTGCCGGATATGTATTATTGGCATTTATTCCTCCTACTTTTGCTGCTGCCAAAAATACATATTCAGGGCTTTCTTCTTCAAAAAACTTTCTAACCTGTTCCTGATTAATCAAATCCAGTTCCTTATGTGTTCTTGCAATTATATTATTGTAGCCTTTTTCATTCAGGTTTCTTACTATCGCAGAACCTACCAAGCCTCTGTGGCCTGCAACATATATTTTTGATTCTTTATTCAAAAAGAACACTTCCATTCAAATATTATTTGGAGGCAGCTGCCTCTAGAAACTCATCAATTCCCATCCCTGCTATTTCCCGTAAATCGGCATCCACCATCATCTTTACAAGTCCTTTAAAGTCTACTTTCCTTTTCCATCCCAATTCTTTTTCCGCCTTGGTTGAATTTCCCCATAGGAGTTCAACTTCAGCCGGCCTGAAATATCTTGGGTTTATATCTACCAGCACTTTGCCGGTAATTTTGTCGAACCCTTTTTCTTCAACACCGGTACCATTCCATATTATATCTACTCCAACCTCTTTAAAGGAAAACTCTACAAACTCCCTGACTGTGTGGGTTTCATTGGTTGCCAGTACATAATCATCCGGTCTGACTTGCTGCAGCATTAGCCACATACCCTCAACATAATCACCAGCATATCCCCAGTCTCTTTTTGCATCTAGGTTTCCAAGAGATAGTTTGTCCTGTTTTCCTCCAATAATGTTTGCAACAGCTCTTGTAATTTTCCTTGTTACAAAAGTTTCACCTCGTCTTGGAGATTCATGGTTAAAAAGTATTCCATTACATGCAAATAAATTATAGGCTTCTCTATAATTTACAGTTATCCAATATGAATATAATTTTGCAGCGCCATATGGGCTTTTGGGATAGAAAGGCGTTTTCTCATTCTGAGGTGCGGTACCAGGTATGCCCCCGTATAATTCCGATGTTGATGCCTGATAAAATTTGCATTTTATTCCGCTTTCTTTTATGGCATCGAGCATCCTTAATGTCCCTATGCCATCTGTCTCGGCGGTATATTCAGGAACTTCAAAAGATACCTGGACATGGCTCTGGGCTCCCAGGTTATATATTTCATCGGGCTTGACTTTTTCAATAAGCCTGTTTAAGTTACTTGAATCTGTTAAATCTCCATGGTGAAGAAACAGCTTTTTATTGCCTATTTCAGGATTCTCAAACAAGTGGTCTATTCTTTTGGTATTAAATGTGCTTGCACGTCTTATGATGCCGTGTACTTCATACCCCTTGTCCAATAAAAATTCTGTTAAATATGAACCATCCTGTCCTGTTATGCCGGTTATTAATGCCCTCTTCATGTCTATCCTCCATTATTATAAGTATGAATCCAAACTCAGTTCTTTCATTTCTCCGATAAGCTGCTTAATATCCTGAGCCTTGTCCTTTTTACAAATAAGTATGGCATCTTCTGTTTCCACCACTATTAAATCATCTATTCCCACAGTTGCAATTAATTTCCCGCTGCCCTTTACAATACACCTATGAGTATCCAGGCTTATTACATTTCCCTTTAACACATTGCCTTCATCGTCACAGTTGTCCAATCTTTCAAGGGATGTCCAGCTTCCCACATCGTCCCAGCCAAACTGGCAGGGAAGCACATATATGTTTTTTGCCTTTTCCATTATCCCATAGTCTATTGAAATGCTGTCAAGCTTTATAAATTCCTCTTTTATGGCGTGGTTTTGATTGCCGGTTCCTATTGCTTTTTCAATATTTAAAATGCCGTCAAACAGTTTTGGCATGTGTATTTCGAAGTTCTTCATTATAGTATCCACATGCCAGATGAACATGCCGCTGTTCCACAGGTATTTTCCTTCGTTTATATATTTATTTGCTGTTTCTGCATCGGGCTTTTCCACAAAGCGCTCAACATTAAATGCCAGGTCTTCATCCATATTCCCAATTTTGATATAGCCATAAGCTGTCTCAGGGTAATTGGGCCATATGCCTAAAGTTACAAGATTTTCGCCAAGGTTGGCTTTTTTAAAGCCTAATTCTATCATATTTAAAAAGCGGTCTTCGTCTTTTATAAGGTGGTCGGAAGGAAGCACTACCATGTTTGCATGCTTATCCTTCTTTTTTATAAAAGCACAGGCAAGGCCAATGCAAGCTGCTGTGTTTCTTGCCACCGGTTCAACTATTATGTTTTCTTCATTTATAGTCGGCAGCTGCTCTTTAACCAGCTCCTTATACATTTCATTGGTTATTATGTATATATTGTCGCAGGGTATAAGCCTGTTTATTCTCCTTACTGTCGATTGTATCATAGTCTCGTTTCCTAATAAATTTAAAAATTGCTTTGGACGGCTCAACCTGCTTTCGGGCCAGAACCTTTCGCCTCTGCCGCCTGCCATAATTACTGCATGTAACATTATGTATCCACTCCTTACGATGCATTAACATCTCCAAATAAAACTTTGACTGTTTTTAGTATAAGCTTTATGTCCAGCCAGAAGCTTCTTTCTTCTATGTACTTTATATCCAGTTTCACCCATTCATCAAAGCCTACGCTGTTTCTTCCCATTACCTGCCAGTAGCATGTAAGGCCGGGTTTTACCATAAGACGCTGCTTCTGGTATTCGGTGTACTGTAAAACTTCGCTTGGAAGAGGCGGCCGCGGACCAACTATGCTCATATCACCTTTTAAAATGTTAATAAGCTGAGGAAGCTCGTCAATGCTTGTACGCCTGATGAACTTGCCGATTTTCGTAATTCTTGGATCATCTTTTATTTTAAATACTGGGCCTGTCTGTTCATTTTTATCTTTGAGTGTTTCTTTGAGTTCTTCGGCATTTAACTGCATGGAACGGAACTTAAGCATGAAAAACTTTTTTCCGTTTTTGCCGCACCGCAGCTGTTTAAAAAGGATGGGGCCTTCTGAATCGAGTTTGATAAGAAGGGCTGTTATAATAAAAACCGGGGATAATATTATAATACCGAATAAGGATCCGGTAATATCCATTAATCTTTTGAAAAACAAATAAACTCCGTCTTCATTTGTATGTACATGTACCAAGCTGTCTTCAATAGCAATTTCCCTGTCCATAGATTTTGTCCCCCACAAATAATAAAATAAATCATCATCATGGATACAGGTTAGCTTTATATTATGCTCTGTCACAAAATGCGTTTTTGCAAACCGTTTTCCATTATTTACCGAATGTTATTATTTATTATATATCCTATATTTTCAATGTCAAATGTTATAAAAACCTAGATTTTGACATTGTTCACAGATTTTTCTTTAGTGGTTGTGCTTTATATTTTACTACTATTTTCTGTAAATATCCATACGATTGGTGAAAATTTAAACTAAACTTTAAGATTATTGGTTTCCAGAGCGTTTTTTTGTATTTACAGAGCAATAATTTATATTTTTTTCTATGTCATAAAATCATCCCCTTTATTTTTATATACCCTGTTTACGGTTGCTAATATTATTGTACTGATATTATTACTGGGCGTAATGTGCTAAAGTACAGTCCTAAAAATTGGTAATAATATCCGTATATTCAATAAACCGTTAAACATTTAAAATTTTACTATAATCTGCCAAAAAAATAACCACCCGAAAGGGTGATAAAGTATATTTCTTCATAAATTTATCTAAAAAATAACAAAACATTTTACCATATTAATTTTTTTTCAATAATTTAAGCTCCTTTGCTTTTGTGACAACCTGTACCCTCCTGTTTACTTTCAATTTCTCGTATATATTCTTTATATAAACCTTGACAGTATTTATGCTGATTTTCAAACTGTCGCTGATTTCCTTATTGGACATTCCTTCTGCAATCAGATTAAGAACTTCCGCCTCCCGCTCTGTGAGAGGGTCGACAAGGTAGAGGCCTTCTTCAACATTCTTTTCTTCCTTATCTGTTTCAAGATATTGCTGCAGTTTTTTAACATAGGCTATCTGGAGGGATAACAGTTTTAAGAATTCAAGCCGGCCGGGTGCAAATATACCCGATATAAAGCTGTTTTCAAAATAAAGGAGGCCGAAGGGTATTCTCTGCAGCAATAAAGGCACACAGGCTATGGATTTTGCATTTGATTGTGATATATATGGATCGGAAGCAAAGATTCCTATCTGATCTTCGCAATTTAAAACTACAGTTTCAGAGGCTCTGGCAACATACCGTACGACTGCCTTTGAAAGTTTATCATTGTCTTCTACCGGGATGGCCTGTACAGTTAAGCTTCCAGTATTGTTATCCTTTATAGCCTCGATAAACAGCTCTCCGTTTTTTTCAAGTATCAGATATCCCCTGTCAGCACCGATGCTTTGAGCTGCTAAGCTTAAGAAGCTTTCAAGCAGCTTGTTTATGTCCGTTTCCATCGAAATGCTTTCTATAGCTTTATCTATAAAATACATGTCCATATTCCCCGGAGTTTGCATGTAGCTCGGAGTAGGAATGATTGATGTATTTTCAGGACCTTCTTTGGCATCATTATTTTGATTTTTGGAGTCAGTCCCGCCTAAAAGTTCATAATACCGCGACTTAAGTTCTTTAGCTTTGGCAGATGCTCCCCACCTGTCATAACCACTGCAAGCGTCTATCATATAGGTCTTTGCTATCTTAGTCAGGCCTTTGGAAAGATAAAAGCCGGCAGCCAGTTCATTGGCAAGAGCCTCGTTTTGTATATAGCTGTTTTCCTCAGCAGACAGGATGGCCCGGTCATAAAGTATCATGGCTTCCATTTCTTTGCTTTTAAAGCGTGCTGTTTCGGCTTCCACCAGCAAAAATTTATGTTCAAAGTTCTCCTTGCAGGCCTCCGACCATTTTTTCATCTGCCGCTGGTTCTTTTTAAGAACTTTTTTAAAGCACTTTCTCTCTTTTAAAGGCAGTTCTCTATAAAGGGCGGTTATGGACAGAGAGTAATAGAAGTTGTATTCGGCGCTGGTCATAAAACCAATGAGAGCCTCTGCCAAAGGTTCGATCAATTGGGCGGCGGACAGGGCCTTTCTGTAATTTCCGGCCATATAGTAAAGCAGCATCCGGTATAAATAAAGGGTGGCTAAAGAAGGCTTATCATTCTTTACCAATTGAAGAAGCTCATCTTCTTCAAACTCCGCACCGGATAAGGAAGAATCTTCATCCCCTCCTTTAAGCGCAGATATAAGCTTTTGATAGATTGCAACATTGACAGCAAGGCTGTCATGCTTCAGCCTTTTTGCAATTATTTGTTTTTCCCGGATTTCGTCTTCAATTTCTGTAAGTGCTGCGCCTATAAGATACCGGGTTTCAAGAAGAAGACAATGGGCATAGCCCATAATTAAGACATCTCCGGCTTCCATTGCGCTTTGAATTGATTTTTTAAAGCAGTCAAGGCTTAGGGAGGCATGGCTGGTCCAGTGAGAGACGAAGGCTCCGATGACAAAATATATAATGCATTTTGAAAAACTGCGGTCATATTTTTCTATAAGGCGTATGCATACCTCTCCATACCTGCTTCCTGCCTTATAATCTCCCAGAATGTTTCCGGCAGTAATGCTGTAGCCTAAGTATCCTACGGAAGTTATTTCGCTGTTCCCGTAGCTGGCTGCATAATTGCCGGTTTTAAGTATAATAAAACCATGCAGGTCCGGGTGGCTGTTCATGGTTACGGAGCACATCCGGGCTAAAAGCTCCGCAATTTTCTTATGGACCGGGTCCTCCATCTCAGGAAGACAAAGCAGCTCCTCTATTTTTTTATTACGCATGTGCCATTTAAATAATAAGAGTTCCTTTGCATAATCCAGCTTTGCCGGGTTGAGCGGCAGCTTTACTCCCAGATTTTTAAGAACCCGGATACCTGTACGGACAGATTCGTCATATTTTCCTGCACCTGCATACAATATAATCTTTAAACTGTATATTCCTGCGCGCTCCAGCTCAGTTCCGGACTTTTCCAGGAGGGTATCAAACAATTCTTCGGCGGTCTTTACATTGGAAGATAAGTATTCCGCCTGAGCAAGCTCCAGATGCAGGTCATAACTTAAGCTATAAGCATGTTCCCAGGAATACTCAGTTAAAAGTACCTTCCCATATCTGAAATATTTAAGGGCTGAAGCATAGGCCGCAGAGGCCTTGACTTTCCGTCCTGCCATCAGGTTATATTCTGCCAGTTTTATTCTTTCTTCAGGATGTGTAATAAGTTCCAGGCTGCGGTTGAAATGGTCCATAGTCGGCAGGATTTTTTCATCCAGATTGCCGGGGTCCGTATTCTGCATGAACAGCCGGCCGATTAAAAGGTGCTTTTCCTTCTTCTCATTTTCCGGTATAAGGGAATAGACGGCCTGCTGCACCCCATCATGAAGAAACTCAAATACGGAGTGCTTCAGATTTTTATACTCCGGGTGCAGGCCTATGTTTTCACTTTCTAGAGTCACTATGAGCCTTTCAAGCAAGGGCTGCACCAGGAAGGATGTTGTCTCCTCTGGGGGCTTGCCGTATACAAAAGCCAGGGTTTTTAAATCAAACCTGTTTCCGATACAGGCTGCGATTTTCATAATCTCACAGGTTTCTTCAGGCAGATTTTGTATCTTTTTTATCAGAAGCTCCAGCACGTCTTCTCCCGGCTGCAGCTTTTTAATGGTTTCAAGCTCCCATTTCCAACAGCCTTCCTGCATATCAAAATATATATGTCCCTCATTATGTATCAGCATAAGCATCTGTCCTAAAAAAAATGGATTTCCTCCGGATTTGCGGTACAGTACTTCCGACAGGTCAGCAGCATTTTCAGGACTGGTATGAACTGTTTCAGCTACCAGCTTACAAGCATCATTCCATTTAAGAGGCATAAGGTAAATATGCTTCATATCAGTCTGTTCATTATATGTTTCTTCCGTCATCTCTTTAAGCGGGTGGCCAGCGTTTATTTCATTATCCCGGAAAGAACCTATAAAAAGCAGGGAATGGAGGTTTGCATCCCGGGTCAAATATTTCAGCAGGTGAATACAGGTGCTGTCCGCCCACTGTAAATCGTCCATAAACAGTACCAGCGGGTGCCCTTTTAGTGCAAATACACCTATAAAGTCCCTGAACACCATAAGAAAGCGGTTTTCTGCTTCTTTAGGAGGCAGCTCATCGACGGGAGGCTGCTTGCCTACGATATATTCCAGTTCCGGGATTATCCCGGTTATAACCGCGGCATTCCGCCCAAGAGAATATAATATTTTTTTCTTCCAACGCTCCAGCTCTTCACGGTTTTCAGTCATAAGCTGCCTTACCAGATTCCCAAAAGCGTCAGCCAGAGGAGCATAAGGTATGTTCTTCTTAAGCTGATCAAATTTTCCCGTAAGAAAAAAGCCTTTTCCCTGAGAAATGGACTTCAAGCTTTCATTTATAAGCATTGTCTTGCCTATGCCCGGGTATCCGTTTACCAGCACCGTAACGGTCTTACCTTCATGTGCGCTGTTAAAAGAGTCTTTTAGAATTTTCTTTTCTTCTTCCCTGCCGTAAAATTTGCCGGGCAGCCGAAAAAGGTAAAGAGCGTCTGCTTGTCCTATAGAAAAGTGCTCAATCTTACCTGTATGGTTAAGAAGCCTCTGGCATTCTTTAAGATCCCGCAAAAGCCCATATGCGCTCTGGTATCTCTCTTCAACAGCTTTTGATAATAGTTTCATAATGATAAGGGATATAACAGGAGGGATATCCGGATTGTTCTTGTCCGGCGGCTGAGGTTTTTGGGTTATATGGGCATTTATCCACCCGGCGGGGCTTTCAGCCTGCAGCGGAAGACACCCGGTGATTGTTTCATAAAGTATTACTCCCAGGGAATAAAGGTCGCTGCGACAGTCAATTCCTGTATTAAGCCGGCCTGTCTGCTCCGGAGACATATACTCTAAAGTTCCTGACGGGCTGCCGGGAAGCCGGGTATTTTTATTTTTTTCGTCCAAAAGCACAGCATTGCTGAAATCAGTTATATATACTTTTCCCGTATTTGGATTAATAAGAATATTATCCGGCTTAAGGTTTCCGTGAATTATACCCTTTTGATGGATCCGGATGAGGACTTCCGTAAGCCCGGCAGCAACTTCCAGAAATTTATGTATGCTTATTGAACAGTCCCGTATATATCTTTTTAAGGATACTATCCCCTCTATTTTGTCATTTTCGTAAATTTGTTCATAAATTATATAATCCGGCAAGTTAAACATATAAGCTTTCAACCCCATTTTTGCGCGTCTTTATTGATATACTATCACTGGTATTTAGTAAAGTGAAGGGTTGACAGCATGACAAAAAACGAGGAATTATCTCATGTAGGTTTTATTGAGGATGTTATTCAAAAAAGCAGAGAGTCACAGTAAAAATACTGTGCCCTTTAAAAGGTTCGTGGTATTCGTTTTGTGAACAGAGCGAAAAAATCAATAGCTCATTTTATTGCTCTTGTAAATATATTTGCATAGGTATTATCCCGCCTTCGGGTGGCTGCTCCGTATCAAAGGCTGATGCCCCTTCTGGTCTTGGGTAAATCTGCCTGCCATTGCTTTTGTTATAAAATACCACATTAGCAAAACCGGTATTTGTATAATTATTTGCGGTATCCACTGCCTGACCTGCCTTTTTTGCATTGGATTCATTTATACGTGACCCGTTTACCCAGGCACCTATCAAAGCTTGTATGCCTTTCGAGCATCCATTGAATTTGTTGCTTTTGATTTCTGCCGAGCCCTCCTCCACAAAGACGCCGGCAGTTGAATATATTTCATCGTTGTTTTGTGAAGTAAAATTATTTATAGTGTTTCCTGTTAAAAGTATCCTGGAATTACTTCTGCTGCCCTTGACATGTACCGCATATTGTATTGCAGCACTGTCCAGTTCTCCTCCGAAGGTATTGCCATCTGCCGTCCCTTCCCCGCCTATGGTAGCTTGTGCATTATCGTATATACCTATGCCTACCTTTTTAACTTCTGAAATATATGAATCCCTTATATTTATGTCGGCATTATTGAATGCATATATGCCCCATCCGTTCTCAATATCATAGGCTATGCTTTTTATCCTTATGTTATTAATGTTGGCGTAACCCGATATGCGAAGAGCTTCCATTACCTTATGTCCGGTACCGTCTATGGTGAGGTTTGAGACACTCAACGTTTTTCCCTGCTCTACAAAAATTACTCCTCTGCCATCTCCGGAATTGTCCGTATCATAGTTTATTTTTATTATGGTGCTCCCCCTGCTCATACCCTTTATAGTAAGGTCTTTGTTTATCACAAACTGTTTATCCAATATATAAGTATTGTTGTATAGATTAATTATATCGCTGTTTTGGGCCAGATTATATACCTCCTGCAATGAATCGTCTGTGTGCCAAACAGCAGGGCTTGGTATTTTAAAGCCTTCCGGAGCATCATCTAATGACCCAAGCCAGGGGCTGTAATCCACATTAGCGCTTATATAATCCTTAGGGTAAATATCTCCCCAATAGTTTCTGGTTGCATCCAGCATTATATCTGTACTATTTTTTACTCCTGTGTTATTGGAGGATATTTTATTTAGATAAATCTCGTTTAATGTGGTTTCGGCAAATATTCCCGTATCGTTATCAATTATTGTGTTACCTATAACTTTAGTGTCTTCTGTAGTATCTGCCAGCCATATGCCATCACCTAAAGCATTGCCGGAAATGTGGTTGTTTTCCACCTTGTTCCTAGACCCCATTACCCTTATCCCATGAACACGGGTATTAATTTCATTACCCATAATGTTGTTATCATCCGGTGTGCCTGCGTAAGCATAGGGAGATATTCCTGAGAGTATGCTCATCCTTATTCCAAACTGAGAGCCTTTTATTGTGTTTCCATTAACATCTCCATCGCTGCTGTTGCTTATTATTATACCTACGGATTGTGAGCCCTGCCAGCTTGTGTGGTCTCCGGCAGTAATGCTATTGTCTGTAATCTGTGTTCCCTTGCAGGCCGTAAGGGATATACCATATACCACATTTCTTATGGTGTTGCTTATAAATTTATTGTCGTCATTTAATGAACCTACACCTGATTCTCCGCCCTGGGAAAAGATACCATCCAGACTCCAATAGTCACTGTGTGTATCCTGGCCATCAATTATGCAGTTTTGTACAACATTTAAATCACAACCGTCACGAAGATATACTTCATATTCGCCGTTGCCCCGTAAGTAAAGGTTATCCAGCATGGATTTATCGCTATTTAGCATAAATATGCCGTAGGACTCGCTTGTTTTTTCCTTCGTTCTTTTTACCCCTGCATTTCTAACCGTTAAATTTCTTATTTCAACACCCGAGGAATTAACTATTTTTATTCCCGCTTTTGTGGTTCTTCCATCCTGGGTAGCATCAATGATGGTAGTATCGCGGTCATAACCTATAAGCTTTAAGTTGTCCTTGTTTATTACAATATGCTCGTTATATGTTCCGGAGGCTATTTTTATGGTATCTCCCGGTGAACTTTTGTTCACAGCATCCTGTATTGTATCGTAAAACGAATTTTTTTCAACGTTAAGTATGCATGGTGATATTTCAAGGGTGGCAGTTGTATCTTTGTATCCCGGCCTCTTTGCCGTTAAGGTAATGGTGACAAATCCCTGAGATACTCCTCTTATTCTAAGAGAGTTATCCAGTATGGATACGCTTACCACTCCCGGTTTATTAACCGCTGCCGTTATTTTTGCATCCTTTGGATTGACTTCCAGACTTATATATTTTATATCCCCCGGTTTTACAGATAAGGGTGCATCAATAGCCTTTATGTAAATTGACGGCCGTTCGATATTAAGCAAGTCGCCTACTATGTATTCGGGAACTACGGCTTCTCCGCCCAATGCAGTTATCTTAACATCATTAGCCATTCTGGAGTTTACAAATTCAAGAGTTGATTGTGGTATGTCTTCATAAACCAGTATAACAGGGGCTTTAGTATAGGATGCCAGTACAGAGCCTGATAATGCATCGGCAAATTCATCACCATAGGGACCATCAGCAACTGCAAGGTATATATTTTTAAAATTCAGACTATCCTTAAATTCATCCATTACAGCCACATTGGTTTCAAACCTGTCAGAGCCGGATAATCTTTTGGTGTTTGCTGCTATGGTTTTTATGTCGTTTTGCACATTGCTTGCTATTACGCCTTCACCGCCTATTATGTATGCCTTTTTAATTTTGTTCTTTATCATATATTGCACTGCTCCTGGGTTAAGATTATGTTTATCCGTTAAAAGTATAGGCATATTTGTGTATGCAGCTATGGACGATATAGATAATGAATCGGGGAAGCCGGTACCGGTAGCGAATACCGCCTGCGTGACCTTTCCCAGTTTTTCAGCAATTTTCACCGAGGTTTCATATCTGTCTGCTCCAGCTATACGCTCCACATTTATTCCCCGGGAAATCAGCTGTTCTTCTATTTGATATGATATGGCGCCTGCACCGCCGACAATTATAATATCAGTTACACCTAAGCGTTCTATTTCCTTTGACACTTCGGGGTGAAGCATATTGCTTGGGGTTAATAATATGGGGGCATCATATTTTTTAGCAAGCGGACCTGCACAAAGTGCGTCCGGGAAATCATCTCCTCTGGCTATTACAGCATATTCTGATTCCTTCGGCCAGCCATGCTGTGATATTTTAACGGAGGTTTCATAGCGGTCTTTACCGGATAACCTTGTGTATTCAATAGGCTGCTGCATTGCTGTCTGCACCGGTTCAGATTGTGTAATGGGCTGTTCTGCCGGCTGAAGTTCGGTAACTGTTTGTCCGAAAGTAAGGGACTCCAGTAAAAGCCACATCAAAACAAATACAGTAATGAATATTAATCCACGAAGCTTATCCTTTTTCACCATATGTACCCCCTTTTATTGAAAATAAACACCATATATTGTATTTTAATTATATCACATAATACACTAAAATTATTAATAGATTATTAAAATTTCTAAAGGTAGCCCTCGACTTATTCAATATGGTAAAATATCTAGTAGATAGTAATGTTGCTAATTTGTGTCATAGTAAAGGAAGTAAGGGAGGAGTTAAATGTTAAAGTTTAAAAGAGAGCTTGGTACATTCATATTCATTTTTGTTTTTATGGCTGCTTTGGCGGTAAAAGCATATGCAGCTGCTGATATAGAACGGCTTATGGGATCAAGCAGATATGAAACTGCTGTAGCGGCAAGCCAAAAAGGATGGGAAAAGGGTTCTCAATATGTGGTTTTAGCAACTGGCGAGGATTTCCCCGATGCGCTGTCTGCCGCTCCTCTTGCAAAAAAACATAATGCGCCGATTCTTCTCACAGGCAAGGACAGTTTAAACAGTGAAACATTGCAGGAAATTCAAAGACTGAAAGCAAAAAGTGCTTATATAATAGGCGGTACCGGAGTTATATCAGTCCAGGTGGAGAGCCAGTTAAAACAGTTAGGTGTATCGCCCACGCGTATTGCCGGCATGGACAGGTTTGAGACATCAAACAAGGTGGCAGAAAGGGTGGGCTACAAAAACGGCATTTTTGTTGTAACAGGCTATGATTTTCAGGACGCAGTGTCTATAGCACCTATTGCTGCAAAAAAGGCCATGCCCATTGTTTTATCTCCGGACGGATTTATTCCTGAAACCTTTAAAGATTTAGCCTCTAAGGGAAGAGTGGGACAGATTTATGTTATATCGGGTAATACGGCAGTTACTGAAGGATTATTAAATGTTACGGCTATAACAGGTTATAGCGCTTACGCTAGAAATATAAACATATTAAAGAATTTTTCAGATGAGATAGATTTTAATAAGCTGTACATAGCAACGGGCAAGGATTATCCAGATGCTCTCGCAGCTTCGGCATTGGCGGCAATCAATAATTCTGCTGTTGTATTGGTTAATGATTATATTCCCAGTGAAGCGACGGCATTTATAGGCTCAAAGCTTGTAAGCAACCTGTATATATTAGGCGGTGAAGGAGCGGTAAGTTCTTATGTAGAATCACAGCTTAAAAGCCTTCCGGCTAAAATAGTTTCTGTCAATGATGTAAATGCATCGGTAGTTGAAAAGGGAAAATACGAATTTCCCAAAACCGTAACTGCAATATTGAGCAGCGGGGACACACACGAAGTTCCCGTAACATGGAAGTTAACATCGGTTGATACGTCCAAGATGGGCAATTATGTATATGAAGGTATAATCGACGGCTATGATGATGAAGTAAATTTATACCTTGAAATAAGGCCTGCGGTAACATCTGTTGAAAACATAACTGCTGAGGTGGTATTGTCCGATACCTATGAGTTTCCAAAAACAGCAACAGTGAAGTTCAGCGATAATTCCATAGAGGAAGCTGCCGTTACCTGGACTTCAAATACTGTAAGTATGAATAAACTTGGCAATTACAGCTTTAAGGGTACAGTCGAGGAATACAACAAGACAGTTACATTAACGCTTAAGGTTGTGGAGGATTTGCTTATAGATATTCCTGATAGCGATTTACGGGCGGCGGTCAAAAGCGCGCTGGGTATAAAGAAAAGCAGCGGCAAGATATATAAGAAGGATGTTTTAAAGCTCACAACATTGAAAGCTGATAGAAAAGACATATGGGATTTAACAGGCTTGCAGCATTTTTCAAATTTAAGAAGCCTGGATTTGGGAGAAAATTATATAGAAGATCTGACACCCTTACAGTCCTTGGTTAATTTAAGGACCTTAAGACTGGATAATAACGAAATAGAGAACATAACGCCTTTGTCAAAGCTGACCAAGCTGGATTATTTGAATTTGTCGGATAATTATATAGAGAATATTTCACCTTTAAAAAGCTTGACTAATTTGACATCGCTGTATCTTGATGATAATTATATAGATGATTACACCCCCATTAAGTCTATTTTTCCAAATCTTAAAAAGAAAGATTTCGATATTTATGCCGATTGATAGTTTAAAATTCTCCAATATATTTTAAAAATTGCGTTATTTGATAGTCCGAAAAAGCCCTGTTATGGTAAAATGTTGGTATAAAGGAAATTTCAAAGGAGGAGTTTGATGTTAGGACGTAAGAGAATTATATTAAATGTTATATTTGCAGTTTCATTGTTTTTGATGTTTACGATAAGTGTACAAGCTGCTGTCAATATCGGCCGCATACAAGGCGACGACAGGTATAAGACAGCAGTGGAAATAAGTAAAGCTGCTTTTGAGCAGGATTCCATGTTTGCAATTTTAGCCTACGGTGAGGATTACCCCGATGCACTGGCTGCGGCGCCTTTGGCTAAGTTGTACAGCGCACCCATTCTTTTAACGGAAAAGGAATCTCTAAATGCTTCAACGGCAGCGGAAATGGAACGCCTGGGTGTTGAAAAGGTGTTGATAGTTGGCGGTGAAGGCGTTGTATCCAAAGCCGTTGAGGATCAGCTAAAAGCAATGGGGATCGAGCCTTACCGCGTTGCCGGTGCCGACAGGTATGAGACATCTGTAAAAATTGCAGAGGTTGTAGGAGCGGACAACGGCATATTTGTAGTAACAGGCTATGAATATGCAGATGCAGTATCCATTTCGGCCATAGCTGCCAAAAAGAATATGCCAATAGTCCTCGCGCCAAAGGACTCATTGACACAGTCCATAAAGGATTTTCTGACAAGCAAGAACCCAAAGGCAAGCTATGTTATAGGAAGCACTATGGAAATAAGCGATGATGTATTAAATGCTCTGCCTAACGCCAAAAGGATAGGCGGGTATAATAAATTCAACCGCAATATAAATGTTATAAAGGAATTTTCAGGTGATTTGAATTTTGATAAGGTCTATATGGCTACGGGCAATAACTTCCCCGATGCGTTATCTGCGGCTATGTTGGCACAGGCATCATCATCTCCGATCATTCTGGTTGATACAATACTACCAATGGAATCAAAGGAATTTTTAAATACCAAGATGATTAAGGATTTTGTAATACTGGGCGGCCCTGGAGCAGTTGACCCTGCTATCGAATCAGACCTTGGAAAGACAGCGGCTAAGATTGAATCTGTAAAGGATATCAAAGTGCAGGTACCCGAGGGCGAGGAATATGAATTCCCGGAGACAGTTACTGGTGTGACATCTGGCGGTCAGGAAGTAGAACTGCCGGTTACCTGGAGACTTATTTCTATAGGAGAAGGTAAATCACCTACGAATATTTATGAAGGTACCGTTGAGGGCTTTGATAAAAAGGTAAAGCTTACGGTAGAGATGAAAGCACAACTTGAGTATATAGAGGATATGTATGAAGAGATTATACAGTACAGCGGCTACACCTTCCCTAAATATGTAAAGGCAAGGCTTAGCGACGGCGGCACCGAGGACATTCCTGTTATATGGAACAATACAAGTATTATTAATTTAAGCAAGCTTGGTACATATACCATTGAAGGTGAGATAGAAGGCTATGATGAAGAGGTTTTATTGACCTTGAAGGTTGTAGCGGACGACCCCATTACCTTTAAAGATGATAATTTAGAGGATGGCATAAGAAGCAAAATTAAAAAATCCAGGGGTACTATTTATAAGAGTGATGTGTTGGGTGTAACTGATTTGAAGCTGGATAGAGATGGAATAGAAGATTTGTCGGGACTTCAATACTTCACCAACCTTAAAAGTCTGGATTTGGGACAAAACGATATCGAAGATATTTCACCATTAGGGAGCCTTGTAAAGCTGGAAACATTGAGGCTTGACAACAACTATATTGAGGATATAACCCCTTTGAGGAATCTAACAAACCTTACTTATTTGGATTTGAAGGTAAACTATATATCGAATATATCGCCCCTTAAGAGCCTGGTTAAGCTTACAACGCTGTATCTTGATGATAACGCTATAAGCGATTACACTCCTTTAAGGGCATTCTATAAGAATCTTGAAAAGAAGGATTTTAACGCGAACCTGTAAAAAAGTTAACCCTCGGCAAAATGCCGAGGGCTTTTTTTACTTAATTACTTAATGGTGAATTCTACCGTTCTAGTAGCTTCATTCCCGAAATTATCCCAGGCCACTACTGTTACTTCGTGGACACCTTTAGTCCAGTTTATCTTCTTTAACGTTACTGTGCCGTTCTTTTTATTAAATGTAAGGTAATTTTTCTTTTTGCTGTAGTCCACGTCGTCTACTATTATGGTTACTTTATCCCAGTTAATATCGGACATATATGGGTCCTCTTCATTATCCCTGACTTTTGCGTTTATGCTTACGGAGCGGGTGTTGTATGATTTGCCGTCAACATTTATTTCTTCTATTATAGGTGCAAATAAATCATCCTCTGCCGTTATTTCAAATACCGCCCTTATGTTATCCACATAAATTGAGCCTTTGGTCATAGGTCCTTTTATACCTGAATTGACGGACATTATCCTTATAGCCTGAGTAGGATGTAAGGATACAGGTTTTGCTATGGATGAAGGTATTTTTGCTTCTACGTATTTCCATCCAATCCAGTTTATACCGGTAGCTCCATCCGTTAAGTCAAGGTTTTGTATATTGCCTTTTCCGTCAATAATTGCACTTCTTAACCAATAACCCTGTGCTTCAGGAGTTCCATACACCCACATGCCTATGGAGGATATATTGCCCTGTATTTGACTTGCGGTGCCGGGGCCTGCATAAACTCCTAATGTGTCCACCCACAGGGCGTTTGTAAAGTCAAAATCTATTTTAAGTGCCTTTTCATCAAAGCGAACAAGATCCTTTTCACTGGAGCTTAAGCTTATTGAAGAATTCTCTCCCTTTCCTGCAACAGATGTTCCCCATACTCCAAGGCCATTTTCAAAGGCATAAAGAACTTCAGGCTTCTTGCCTAATTCCAATTCTATTTCTGCCGTAACCTTATTTTTCTTATATTTTGCTGTTATCTTTCCAGGTTCAGGATTTTTTGCAGCATGGAATACTCCGTCTTTGTCAACTGTACCCAAGGTTTTCGGAAGCTCCCATTCAATATCACTTGCCTTTATCACAAGAGGCCTTCCATCAACAGAACCTTTCATCGTCAATTGCTTTTCCATGTTTGGTATTACAGTAAATGGCTCCATATCAAACTCTAAAGTATCAGGGTTGGCTATTTCAATCCAGGTGCTGCCTGCAACCTTATTATTGTACTTTAAAATGACCTCTACTTCCCCTGTCTTCCCGTTGGATACGAATACTCCCTTGTTGTTGATTTTTCCGTACCTGGTGCTGGATAGTGACCATTTTAATCCCGAGGTCTCAATGGGGGCTGACGCTAATGATGAGTCCCTTCCCTTGAATGAAAACTCAACTGTGCTTCCGGGGGTATAGGAGCTATCGTAGGGCTCTATATATGCATTTGCGAATTTATGATCGGATTCTGCAGTGGATACAACCAGCCAGGAATTTGCCACTTTTCTTTCTGCTCCTGCAGAAGGCTTATTTATAAGTCCCAGTATATCTTCACCGGGAATTCTTGATAGATATGTTGTAGAGCCGCCGCCGTCCAGTTCCAGTGCTGTTACCGCACCTAAATCTATCATAAGCTGAGTGAAGTCTTTTGATGTCAATCCTGCAGAGTATGGCTCCTGCCTGCCGTCAACAGCTACAAAGAATACATCTCCGTTTTCTTTTATACCCACGGCCGTTCTTGGGTTTATTCCTGTATCATACACTGCGGGCTCGCAGGATTTTCCATCTTTTACTATTATGGCTTGTCCGCCGATTGCTTCTTTAAGGGTAACCCCAATCTGACTGTAATAGCTCATATCTCCTATCACTGCCTTGTTGTCCTTCGTTATGCCAAAAAACCTCCAAGTTGAATAATAATTAGGTCTTACCGCCCTTCCATCCTTATAAATTATCCCAAAGGGCTCGCCTGTGGACATATTAAAAAAGTCTCCATTTACCGCCGCAACCACTGTATGATTATAAGAGGTGGCAGCATCAGCCTGTCCCCTCACCGTCTGCAGTCCTATACTGTCACCGTCATATGGTGTACCGGCTTCAATAGACACCGAATTATTTTCCATATCAATATTGGTAACAAAAACTTCCCTTTTTTTGCCGTCATTACCTATAAAGCTGTAACGGCTCTCGGTAACTCCTGGAGCAATATCCACCCGGTATTCATTTATGGCTTTATCCACAATTTTCGATTTGAGGTTAAAACCGCCCAGGGCATAAGATGTAACAGAGCCTAAGACGCAGTTGCTTATTAAAACTGTTGTAGCTGTAAAACAAATTACCTTCTTTGTAAATTTCTTATCGGATTTTCTTTTCACTGCTTCTATCCCCCCTGTGAATAATGTTATTACTATCTGAAAATGTTAGAGGACGGTTGACTACCATCTTTCTTTTAAAACAGCATGTCCTAATTTTCTTTAAAAGATAAACAGTAATGAACCGTCCCCCCTCTTTGGTCTTTGTTATTTCCTTATATAACTATTTAGTTTGTTAACTAATTTCTGTCAGTTACTACAACAGCTCTTACAAACTTTGAGCCGGAAGATACAAGATATAAGGTAACTATATCGCCATCGTCGATATCCCTTAGTGATATTTCCTCTATATTATCTATATCGGATATATCGTAAATTATGGCATCATCTTCAAGCGTATATGTAACTCCATCTATCTGTATCTTACTGCTGGACCGCGTTACGCTTTCCACTTCTGCATCTTCTATAAGGTAGTTAAGTTCATAAACGTCAATTATTTCTTCTGTATCTTCATCTACTGAAATTTCCACTACGTCTCCTGCATAAAGGGATATTCCCCTTAAAGTTCCTTCATTTTTCTCTGTGCGCAGGTTTTTAAGCTCTCCATCCAACCAGACCTTCAATCTCCATGTATCTTCATTTGACAGCTTTGTTGGATTGGAATCAAGTACGACAGTATATTCTTCTGTATATACTGAGCCTGACCTGTCAGATTCTTCAACTATTACGGCCAGAACATCATCGCCATCATCGACAAATACCCTGCATCTTATTATTTCATCATAGTTTATATCTTCAAACAGACTGATATCTATTGGATTATCATCCTCGTCATAATCATCATCTTCATCGAATTTTTCTACATTGAACATAACTGTATCTGCATTGAGCCTGTAGTCGTCCACATATCTATCACCGGCTTCGAAACACACTTCGCCGTTCTGGTCGTTGTCAACTATAACTTCTTCTAAAAATTCAACTTCCACTAAGTTATCATCTTTATCTAAGGTTATTCCAACTAAAGTGCCTGCAACGATATCTTCCCAGTCCAGTCCTCTTGGAGCAGTGAAGAAATCGTCATCGTCTATATCATCTTCATCTACATCGTATTCGGTATAGTCCCCATTTTCATCAACAACATCAAGGGTCCATACATAGCCGTTTCTCGTAGATGTGGATCTGGTGTCATTGACAACATAAGCTATCAACGAGGCTGAACTGGAACTTATATCTCCCGCATTTACAAATATCGCATTCCCTGCCCTGTCAAAATAAAGGGTTACTTCCTCGTCTTCCATATCCAGCGCAGCGTCACTGTCAAAATATTCAAGTCTGTTTCTATTTAGATAAAGTATCATTTCTGTATCATAATCATTATTTATCTCATATGTATATTCTTCTCCGTCAAATGTAAAATCCACTTCCGTGACATCTTCTATCTCATCTTCTACAGTTTTATTATATACTTCAGCGAATTCCGCATCTTCATTATAAAACACTATGTCTCCAGCTTTTACAGCTTTATAGTCGATTGTCTTACCACTCTTCACAATAGTGAAGTCTTCAACATCAATCTCATTGTCGTAGCTGTATATGACATAGTCATCAACATCCTCTACTACTAAGAAATTTTCCCAATCATAAAGGTCCATGAAAACTATGTTGTTACGCGAATCCAATACTATTTTAGCATAATCGTACTCTCCATCCAGTTCATCTTCATCATCCTCTATTTGTCCGTTTATTCGGAATATAAGATTATCAGATATATTATATTCGTCATCTTCTGAAATTAATGTAGCTGTCATCTCATCTACATCAATTTCAACTGCGTCATGTTTTACTTTGTCAGAACTTGTGGAGTAGTTTATTATTTCGTTATCATCCAGGCTGAGGTTAATTTGGAGGCCTAATACCTCTTGGTAATCTATTTTTAAATTGCTTGGTACACTATACCATTCTGTATCTTCATTTTCATCAAGCACTTCTATTTCCTCTTCATCTTTATCAACATTTATTACCCTTCCTGTTGCTGCAGATGAACGCGCATAGTCATAACTAATAGTGTTTTCATTAATTCTTATGGTAAATGTGTACGTTTCTCCTTCTTCAAGGTATTGTGCATTGCTGGTATCCTCAATAAATTCTACATTTGCACTCATTCCGTTGGTTGCAAACAAAACATCGTATACTCCCACCAGTTGTCCGGAGGCTTTATTAGTAACTGTAACATCTGAAGAAGTGAAGGCCGGTACCTGTTTATTAAATTGAATACGTACCACTCTTCCGCTCTGTACTAAGGGAGTTATGGAGGTTATCTTAAGATCCTGTGAAGTTCCCCCATCTATTACTCCACCGCTTATGGAGCCTAATACAACATCAGATACATTTCCTATTGACAGCACATTTGTACCATCTTTTACTTTTTCAGAAATAATGCTTTTGGTTTCTGTCACCATAGGGTTGTCTGCCAAAATTACCGGCGAATATGTAAGTGCTGCAAGAGGTGAAGCAATTAACGCATATGTATAATCCAAGCCTGTTGCGAGGAATGCTTTGCTGAAATTTAAATCTGAAAATCTTCTTAATATTGCTGCGTTGGTTTCATACCTGTCCATACCGCTTAATCTTTCAGCATTTAAACCTGATACAACGGCGTCGCTTATGACACCTGTGCCGCCTACAACAAATACTTTTTTATTTCCTATAAAAGTTTTTACTTTAGCCGGCATGCTTGTTATGTCTGTTAAAAGTATAGGCATGCCGTGAGCTGCTGCTATTGATGATATAGATAATGCATCGGGATAATTTTCCGCATATGCAAGCACTACTTGCGAAGTATCACCTATGTGGTTAGCGACAGCCAGAGATGTTTCATACCTATCAGCTCCCCAAAGACGGGTAACAGTTTTTCCATTGTTTTTTAAATAATCCTCTATTGATTTTGAAATTACGCCTTCTCCGCCGACAATCATAATATTTGTGGCACCTAATCTCAATATCTCATTTATTACCGTTGTGGGAAGAGTATTAGTTGGTGTAAGTAAAATAGGCGCGTCGTATTTCTTAGCCAGAGGCGCTGAACAAAGCGCATCAGGAAAATCCTCTCCATATGCCAATACAACATATTTAGAAGTTGTCCATCCCGACTGGGAAACTTTAACGGCCGTTTCGTATTTATCAAGGCCTGTGATTTTATTGATATTTACAGCTGCAAATGCGGTATTTGCTGTAACCATCTGAGTTAAAATCATACAGAACACAAGGCTCAATACGAAAATCCTTTTAATTTTCTTACTCATTTTTTAGCTCCTTTCTGCTAAAATGCACAATTATATTAATTATACTCTTTTATAATATAACATTTTTTCGGATAATTTGTGTCGCATTTATGAATATATCTTTAAATTTTATGTGAAATTTGACTATACAAGAAAAATCCGCCAAAATATCACAGTTATTTTGACGGATTTTTATAGTTTAGGTTCCAGAATTTCATTGGTTATTTTATTCAAAAAAGTCCTGCAGCGCTTTTTCCCATGGCCTTGTTTTATAACCAAACTGCAGCTCCAGCATATAATTCTTTAGCACGGAATACTTAGGACGCTTCGCAGGGCTGTTATATTCCACAGATGATATGGGCAGTACATTCATAGTCTTGCCTGCCATCTCAAATATCTTTTTAGCAAAATCATTCCAGCTGCATTGCCCTTCATTAGTGACATGATATGTTCCATAAGCATCGGTTTTTATTAGCATATCGATTACCTTTACTAAATCCATGGTGTACGTAGGACACCCTATTTGGTCATCAACTACAGTTAAAGTGTCTCTGGATTCTGCAAGCTTTAGCATGGTCTTTACAAAATTTTGGCCGTTCTTGCCATACAACCAGGCCGTTCTTAATATATAATGCTTCTGACATATTTCTTTAATAAGGTTTTCTCCTGCCAGCTTAGACTTTCCATATATGCTTAAAGGATTCGGTGTATCGAATTCTATATAGGGTTCATGCTTTTCGCCATCAAACACAAAATCAGTAGATATGTGAAGCAAGCGGGAATTAGTCCCAATAGCCGCTGCTGCTAAATTCTTGGTACCTATTGCATTGACTTTGTATGCCAGATCAATATTTTTCTCGCAGTCGTCCACCTTTGCATATGCGGCACAATTTATTATGATGTCCGGCTTTTGTCGTTTTACTGTATTAACCACGGTGTTGATATTCGTTATATCCAAATCCTGAGAAGATAGTCCGATAACATCGTAGTTTTCTTTTAATATATTTGCTAAGTCTATCCCCAGTTGTCCCTTGGCACCCGTTACCAACACCTTCATTTCAACACCTCTAATATGCGTTTTTATTTACAAGCCCATTGAATATTGTGAGAAAAACAATCTTTATGTCCAGCCATAATGTCCAGTTTTCTATATAGTACAAATCATGCTCAATTCTCTTTTTTATGGATGTGTCTCCTCTAAAACCGTTTACCTGGGCCCAGCCGGTTATTCCCGGCCTAACCTGGTGTTTAATCATATATTTGGGTATTTCTTCTTTGAATTGTTCGACAAAATATGGCCTCTCAGGTCTTGGACCGATAATGCTCATGTCCCCTTTTAGCACATTGAAAAACTGTGGTAATTCATCAATACTTGTCTTTCTTATGAAGTTTCCAAACTTTGTTTTTCTTGGGTCATCCTTTATAGTCCATTGTGTTTTTTCTTCTTCATCATCTTGTACAATCATTGAACGAAATTTGTACATTTTAAAATTACGCCTGTTTAAGCCTACTCTTTCCTGTTTAAATAACACAGGTCCGTGAGAAGTTATTTTTATAATTAACGCAGTGATTAACATTATTGGTGAAGTAATTAGAATGCAAAAAATAGCTGCTGTTATATCAAGTAGCCTTTTTATAATTTTATTAATTATATTATCTAACGGTATATACCTTATATTTATCAAAGGCAATCCATCTATTTCTTCAACATATGGCCTTGCAGGAAGGTATTTAAAATAATCAGGAATAATTTGCGTCCTTACACCGCATTTTTCACATACTGCAATAATATTTTTTAGTTTATCATACTCTTTAATATCCAGTGTTATAAATACTTCATCGATATTTTGATTATTGAGATAATGCTCCAACTCATTTATTTTCCCCATAATATATGGTTCTGAATTTGATACTGCAACCTGTTCTAAAACTATATTGTCTATTACATTATTATGATTGACTGCGATTTTTTGTTTTGTTTTAACTGCATATTTATTGTCATCCAATATGCCTAATATATTGTATCCCCAATGTCTATTTGACCTGATTCTTTTCAAGAGCTCATTAGTCAGGTCACTATATCCTATAACAATCACATATTTAATATTATAACCTTTCTTTCTTACCATCCTCAATATCAGCCTGGCAATAGTTCTTTCAATAATAATTGTTATTGTGCTGATAATTGAAAATATAAATAATAATATTCTTGAGTAGTCTATCTCTTTGAATAGAAATAATATCAATACAAATAATAAAATACCTGAAGCATTTGCTTTTATTATATTTAAGATTTCTTCCGAAAAGTTCCTAATCCTATAAGGCTCATACAACTTAAATAAATAATATAAAGTAATGAAAATTGGAACAACAAAAATCACTGGCCTAATATAATTATTGAAACTCAAATATTGACCTTCAACATTGAATAAATTACTTTTAAATCTTATTATCCATGAAAATACCAAAGATAAGAAGATTAAACAAATGTCTATTATCAGCAAAATTTTGTTTAAGAATTTTTGATTTTCCTTTATCATAAATAATCACACTTCCAAATTAAATTAATTTTATTATTTCTCATTAAACTCTTTAAGCTTTTGATTAAAAAACTCGATAAATTCAGCTTTAAACCTATTTATACTATATTTCGATGCGTGCTCTCTTATATATTGTTTATCGAATATATCATAATCACTCTCGACTTTTAATACTGCTTCTTTTAAGGATTTCACATCTTGACTATAAAAGAAAACACCGGTTTTACCATCTATAATCGTTTCAAGAGTTCCGCCCTTACCAAATGCAATGACTGGCTTTCCACAAGATTGAGCTTCAACAGGAGTGATTCCGAAATCTTCCTCTCCTGGAAAGACAAAAGCTTTGCATCTTCTATAGTAGTCTCTTACCTCTTCATTGGATAATTTACCCTTGAAGATTATATTATCCTTAGCGATGCTTTTACATTTTTTATATTCAGGTCCGCCTCCGATTATTATTAGTGTTAATCCAAGTTCATTAAAAGCTTCAATAGCAAGCTCAACCTTTTTATAACTAACTAGCCTGGACACAATAAGATAGAAATCTTCAGTTTCATTACCTGGTGTGTAAAAATCAACATCTACAGGGGGATAAATAACTTTTGAATTCCTCCTATATGTCTTTTCTATTCTATTTGCAACATATTTGGAATTTGCAATAAAATAGTCTACTCTATCCGCAGAAATCCTGTCCCAAATTCTTATTCTATTCATAGAGTATGCAATATACATTCTCAGTAGCTTGTTCTTATCAGCAATATATTCGTGATATAAGTCCCATGCATATCTCATCGGAGTATGACAATAGCAAATATGAAGCGTATTACTTTTGGTCAGAACACCTTTTGCACAGCACGTTGATGAACTTATGACAACATCATACTCAGACAAATCATATTGCTCAACTGCAGTAGGCATAAAATTTAACAGAAGTTGATACTTCTGTTTTGCAAAAGGAATTTTCTGAAGATAAGACGTCCTTATATCCATACTCTTATACTCATCTGGCATGTTCTTCTCATTATATACAAATGTATACACAGGGGCTTCCGGGAAAATGTCATGTATTGCTTTCATTACTTTCTCAGATCCGCCTAATCCTGCAAGCCATTCATGAACAATCGCAACTTTCATTATTTCCTCTCCTTTGTAATACCAAGATGATAAATTCCACAGTCATTTTTCACATACTATCTAATTTAAATTTCTCGATAAATATCTATTATCTGCTCAGCGGTACTATCCCAATTAAATTTATCTGCTCTTAATAAGCCTTTACGAATGCATTCTTCTCTTAAATTTGAATCTATCAGAAAATTATTTATTCTTTCTGATATGCTCTCGACATTATATGGATCAATATATAATCCCGCATCCCCTACTACCTCAGGAAGCGATGATGTATCCGATACGATTACCGGGACGCCACAGCTCATAGCCTCAAGAGGGGGAAGGCCGAATCCCTCATATAATGAAGGATAAACAAGCATATTGCTTCCACTATATATAGCAGGCATATCAGCCTGTGCAGCATACCCAATATAGCGAATATTAGATTTTGCCTTACTATATTCTATCTTATTAAATATTTCTTTGTAAAGCCAACCTTTTCCCCCAAGCAATACAAGAGATATGTCTTTATTATGACTGTATATTATTTCAAAGGCTTCGATTAACCTGGAAATGTTTTTTCTTGGCTCCATAGTTCCAACAAATAGTATATAGTTATCAGGAAGATTATATTTAATCTTAACCTTTTCAATAATAGAAAAGTTCTCAACTCTTCTATAGTCACCCTTGCCAGGATATATTACTTTAATCTTTCCTTGAGCCTCAGGAAAGAAATTAATTATATCGCTCTTTGTATTTTCAGAAATAGTAATTATTTTTTCCGAGCGTTTAATGCTATATGGGGTTAAAAACGTCTTCAATTTCCTGTTCTTTGCAGGAAAAGTTTCAGGATACTTTAAAAATGTTAAATCATGAATGGTTGTTAGAAACCTTTGGTTGAAATTTATAATAGAGCTGCTGTAATCTATATAATGAACTAAATCATAATCGTTCATTTTGAGTTTTAATGGAAATAAAAATTGTTCATTTAGCATCCTCTCAGATGGACTAATAAATTTTTTATAATATTTAACAGCTTGAGATTCAATATTAATATCTTGCTGTAAAAAAAAAGTGATGTCTATATTATCATATTGAGATATCTTATTTATTAAAGATTTCATGAGATTATATCCATAATGCCCGACACCAGCTTTATACTTATCAATAACTAAACCATTAAATGCTATTTTCATATTTTTTATCCTCTTTGTCATTTACAGACTGTTTTGCTAACAATATTAATATAATTATTCAATATATAACAGATTAAAATCGAAAATATATAAACGGATTGAAATCAGTACCTGACATATACAAGATAGATACAATAAATATTAGAATTAAAGCAAAATTATATGAAATTCTTGCTATTAAATATGCAATACTATTTATTTTTGAAATGAAAGTTCTTTCAATAGTATCTTTTAAATAATTATATATAGGTGTAGAAAAGATAATGGCTATTATTATAATAAAAATAGACTCATTATCAATAACCCTAAGCACATAACTTGTTCCGCTTAAATTAAAGCTAAAAAGTGCATGTATAAATTTCACAGAAGATTGTAATGTATCCATTCTAAAAAATACCCATCCGATAAGCACAACAAATAATGTATATATTCTTTGAATTATTAATGGTAATTTGTCTAATAGTTTTCCAAAACCACTTCTTTCAATTATAAGGAAAAAACCATGATAAAGCCCCCAAATAACAAAGTTCCAACTAGCCCCATGCCATAAGCCAGTCATAAAAAAAACCATCAAAAGATTTCTATACGTATTAATTTCTCCTTTTCTATTGCCTCCCAATGGAATATACAAATAATCTCTAAACCAGGTAGAAAGTGAAATATGCCAGCGTCTCCAAAAATCTCTTATACTGTTTGCTATGTATGGATATTTAAAATTCTCAAGAAAATCAAACCCAAACAATTTACCAAGGCCTATTGCCATATCTGAATATCCGGAAAAATCATAGTAGATTTGTAATGCGTAACAGAATATAGCTAGCCATGCAGTTCCCATATTATAATGTTGAGGTGCATTAAAAATATAATCAGCTACATAACCTACATTATTTGCAATAAATACTTTTTTAGCAAAACCCAATATGAATCGTTTAATACCATCATAGAACTTACCTGGATTAATTATTCTATGTACAATTTGTTCTGCTACATCTATATAACGAACAATTGGACCTGCTATTAACTGCGGAAAAAGCATTATATAAAGAGACAGGTGTATAAAATTTTTTTGTGGTTTAACAGAACCCATGTATACATCAATAATATATGACATTATCTGAAAAGTAAAAAAAGATATCCCAACAGGCAATAGTATTTTTTCATTTGATATTACTAAACCAAACTTAAATAATTTACCAATATATATAATATTATCAATTAAAAAATTGTAATATTTAAAATATGTTAGTACAAAAAGATTAATCAGTATAGCACATATAAAGTAATATTTTCTTAACTTATTGTTGTTATCATTAAACTCAGGTTCCCCTATCAGTATACCAAATATATAATTGATAACCGTGCAGAGCAGTATTAAAACAGCGTATTTGGCACCGCTCCAAGAATAAAAAATAAATGATGTGAGCATAAGCCAAAAATTTCTTAGTTTATTAGGTAATATGTAATATACAAATAATGTTATCGGCAAAAAAATAAATATAAACTCTGGAGAACTGAATACCATATTTTCACCTCAGAAGAAAAATAAATTAATGTAAATAATGTGTTTATTGGGAAAAGCCACCGTTTTCAATCCATTTTACGAAGTATTCCATAAAGCCTGTCCTCATACTGCCTATAGCTTCCTGATTAACTTCAATAATAATCATATCCTTATTTTTTAATAATTCACCAAAATTGACATTTTTAAATTCATTATCTATTTCATAATATCCGCTTGGAAATGATCGAACAGCAACGTTATAGAACATAAAATCAATATTACTAAATACATCTTTGTCACCTATGATATCCAAAATTTCGTTATTAAAACTTCCTCCCCTTATAAAAAGATTGGGTTTTACCGTATTAGGCGATTCAGTGAAACTTATACGTGGATAATAGTATTTTGTATCCATGGTACCTTTATATAGATTCATAAGATCAAGGAGGTCTGTATCAGGTGCTACTGGCGATTCTACTTCATCAACGCCAGTGACTACCATTTTTTTTAAACGTATACCAGTACGCTCATACATTGACTCGAAAAATCCGGATGCAGCATATGCTGATGCAATATAGTTCCAATGCACTCCAGTAGTTGCAAAGAGTGGATATTTAATTTTATCTCGGTTTTCTTTTAGATATTTTGCTGAATCAAAATATCCAATATCGTTATTTTCAAGAAGTGCAATAAACCGTAAATATGCACTATCTTTTTTATTAACTGGAGCCATAAAATAGTATTTATCTGGTATCCTTTCAGGGTAAATATCAGCTTTACTAGGTGTAATTAAAAGAAAAAATATAATATCATTTAAATCACAAAAATTATTAATATACTTTATATCATCGATGAGTATATTTAAATATTCATCCGATGCGATTGGTCTAAGTTGCAGATATTCATCTATATCACCTGAGCCATATAAAGTATTATCCTTACCAATGACTACACTACTATTTGGTGATTTTCCGAATACAGAATATTTAAATTGAGAATATGATCTTATGATATTATTTCTATGTGGAAAACTTTGCATAAACCATTCACTAAAATTCTTTTGATATTCTCCTGTCCAATATTTATCCCAACTTAAATTGTCTCTTTTAGTAGTGTTTATAACCCCTGAGAGTTCTTCATTTTTTGTTAATTTTAATAATTGAGCAAAATATAGAGATGTTAAAATACAAAAAAATAACAATATTAAAGATATTGAAGTAACAACATCTGATTTTGGTAGATTACTATTACTTTTTAATCGATTCTTATTTTTTAATAAGATGTTCTTCAAATAATTCACCTCATATGATAACTTTTGTTTCTTATATAAATAATTCCCAATAGAAGCTATAACGATATCACAATAATCCCAGAGATTATCAATAATAGGCCTGCGACTTGATACATGGATATATTTTCATGTAAAAATATATAAGATAAAATAAAGGTTAATACATATCCAAAACTCACTAAAGGATATGCAGCACTTAATTTCATTTTCGAGAGAACGTTGATCCATAATAGCGCACTAGCTCCATATAGAAATAAACCAGTTAAAATATATTTATTAGTAAATAATATAGTGAATGAATTTAAACTAAGCTTTGAAAAAACATCTGATCCTTTTTTCAAAAATAATTGTGCAACAGCACCGAAAAAGATGCTAAGAAATGCGATAAAGTATTTATTCATATTTTTACCATTCTTTCCGTTAATATTGAATAATATTTACACATAATTACATCTTGACAAAGTAAATAGATATTACTGAAACTATAACCCAAGCAATAATATTAATTAAAAAGGGTTTGTCCTCGATAAAAATATCTTCCGGACTTCCTCCAAAGTTTTTATTCATTATCAAATATTCATATCTAAATGTACCATATAGTACAAAGGGTACAGTCAAAATCATACCTTTATAATCAGTACCATTAATTACATAAAGCGCATATGTTATTATAGTAAGTGTCATTACAATTATAAGTATCTTATCTAAATACTCAATGGTATATTTAGAAAGTATAGTACGATGTATGCCTGCTTTTTCCCTCATGACAATCAACTCATTTTTTCTTTTAGCAAAACCTAAATATAAAGAGACTAAGGCAGTACATATCAAGAGCCAGTAGGATAATCTTACATCAATGACAATTGCACCTGATACAACTCTCAAAATAAACCCTATGGCTATAGTCATTACATCAACAATCATAATATTTTTTAACTTAAATGAGTATGCAATATTAATCAGAAAATATATGATAAGTATCACAGTTAATCTAACATTGATAAAGTAAGAAAAAACAATCGAAGAGATAAATAAACATAAAAGTATTACTATTGCTACACTCACAGATATCGTTCCTTTTGCAATAGGTCTTTTTCTTTTTTCAGGATGTCTTTTATCCTCGTTCACATCTACAATATCATTTAATATATACACACAAGAAGATATGAAACTAAACATAAAAAAAGTTAAAAAAGTAGAAAATAAAAGCTTAATATTGAAAAAGTTACCTGAAAAAATTATTGCAGCCGCAACAAATCCGTTTTTTATCCATTGCTTTATCCTACAAAGCTTAAAAACTTCATTAATTATGTTTACTTTTTCTTCTACATGTATATATTTCAAATTCATCAACGTGTCCTCCATCTGTTATAATGCTTCACAATTTTAGTTATAAAATGAACGAACAATGGACTTTTCTTTGTGATATACTGTGCATTCGATAAACTAGTAAGGAATTCCTCTGGGGAGTTAAAATCCTGCATTTTTATATAAGAATTGCCTATTTCGAACGGTGTATGAGCATCACTTCCCAAACCTTTCAAAATTTCTTTACTCTGTGCAAATTCAAATGCTTTAATGTTATCTTCATTATATACATTTCTCGAATTAAAGACTTCGATTATATCTGAAAGTTCACACACATCATATAGAACATCGGGTTTTAGCCTCTTTTTTCTAAGCCTATCAAATGGATGAGGAATATATACTATTCCATTTTGCTCTCGAATTTTTTTTATTGTATTGAATACATCCATATTAGGTTCAATCCACTGTTTAAGAAACAACCCTATTATTTCACCCTGTGCAGTATTTATCTCTTCACCAATAATTATTTTAATCTCGGTGTTCATATTTGAAATAATTTGGGCACCTCTTATAGAATCATGATCACATATAGCAATGCAATCAATATTTCTTTTTTTACATACTTTTAAAATTGATTCATAGCTACACAAACTATCTTTAGAGTCTATAGTATGAATATGCATGTCTACATTAATAACACCCATTATGCTGCATCCCTTCTTAAAACATCTAATAACATATACACAGATAGAATTTCATTATATTCGAAATATAATAGTATCATATTTAAAACGAATTTGTCTCACTAATATGCTTATTTGTTTTTATGAATATAGTCTTCTCTACCCCAGCGTACATTTTCCCTTATTATTTTTGCTGGATTACCTGCCACAATACAGTTAGAGGGTACCGATTTTGTCACTATTGAATGTGTACCAACAATACTATCGCTATCTATATTTACTCCCTTCAAGATTACTGCATATGACCCAATCCAAACTCTGTTATGTAAATAAACTGACTTTTGCATATTAATCCTTTCGTTAGTTTCAATATCATATATAGAATGCCAATCGCTTGTTCTTATTTCTATTCCCCAAGAAAGCATGCATTCTTCACCAATACTTATATTACTATCACATTCTACAGCAAAAAATAGGCAACCTAATATCGTTGTTCCTTTTCCTATCGATACTCTTGTATTATCACCTTGTAAAAAAACCTGTGTATTTTCTATTATAGTATTTTCATTAATTTTAAGACTTGAACAATTTGTATGTATTGAATCAGAAGACCTTACATTCACTCTTAGATTTTTTATGATAGAGTTCTCACAAATAATGATTTCATGGTTATCTCCTTTAACATCTAATTCACAACTCTCAATATTATTAGTTTTTATAATAACACTGTTGTTATTACCGGCAATGGATACTTGTAATTTATTCCAATCAATGTTTTCATTAGTTTCTACTGTATTGTTAATTCCAGTATCATATTTCATCGTAGGCCTCCTACAATAGCATTACATACATTAATTATATCATTTTATTTCTACAGCTATTTCAATGGTATTAGAACCTTTATCCTCAAACCATGCAACATTCTCCTGTATCATATCGAATTCTAATATATATCTGCCTGGATTGGAGGGTGTTAATATGTTAATATTAATATTTTGTATATCACCTGGCTTAATAGGACTTTCAAGATAGGTTCTTAATCCATCATGTATTACGACTTGTCCATATGAATCGAGCCAATGATATGATAAACCAATAGCATACTTGTTATTTTCTAAAAACTTGTTGTCCCATAAATAATTACTTATATTCTTTAGATTAGCACTTATTTGTATATTTGAATTAGGCCCAATTATCGTTGGTATATTTTCAATATTTAGGTCATATCTAAACCCTTCATCTGGCAATGGACTCATAGTGAACTGTGACATCTGATTTTTCTTAAAATTAATATACATTACCTTATCAGGATTTTTACTGAATTTTAGCAATAATTTATTATAATATTTTTTATCTATTACTTCAAACAATTTCGACATTTTTTGTAAACCCTTATAATCTGTCAATGCTTTCATAACATTTCCATTATTAATATAAACAATTGGAAACTTATCTGCATAAGTAGTATCCCCGATTGATAATACTCTTTCAGCAAATATTTCATAATCCGGTGAATAAATAAAAGGCATATTATTTAATATTGTTTTTGCAGGTGCTAACATTTCAACATGCGATAATTTAGGAATAAATCCTCCACCATGATAAACTATAAACCATGATAAAATTAAAGATATTGCAACTGCACTTTTAAATTTTTCTATATCTATATAAAGAATTACATAATATATAATTATAGGAATCATCCACACAGCATATCTATTTAAACCGGAGCACCCATGATTCCAATTAGATGTTTGTGCTGATAAAATAATCATAAGAAGTAAGCCGCCTGCAAAAATATAACTTAATATATCTTTTTTAAATAGTTTTCTTGTCAAAAGATAAATAAATAATATCAAAAGTATTGGCAGATATGGAAATATGCCCATATTTAGGTCAAATAACAAATCATATATTTTTTGAATGCTCACATACTTAATTCCTGCGGAGCCGACCTTCATGATTAAATTTGGAGTAGCATAATTACAATAGTAAAAAATGCTGGGTATTCCTGCTGGAATACATGAAATAATCATCAGGATTGCATCCTTAATTTTATAATCTTTTTTATATTGCTTAATAAAAAAGATTAAATATATAGCCATTAAAATTACTAATGGAGGATTTTGCATAGAAGCTATTGCAGAAAACAACATAGACAATTTTAACTTTTTTCTTGAAAACATTACCAATGATATGATAATAAGGCTGTATGTAACAACTTCCGGGTGAGTCCATCTTAAATACCAAATGATTGGATTTACAGCTAGCATTAAAACCAATATCTTCTTCTTTTTTTCATCAAATTCTGTATAAAGATATGTAATCCATAATGAAATAATATAGAATATAGCATTGGTTATTTGAAAACTCTTAAGAGTATTAATATCAAATAACTTTAATACCAACTTTACAGGAAGAACCACTAAAGGATATCCGAAAAAATGATAAGAATACATTTTTCCCGACAATGATTCAAAAAAACCTGAGTAAGCATCTGAATAAGGTACTATATTATTTTGATTTAATATTATCTGAGCATCCATTATATCTTGCGGGAGAACATCAGGTGTGAGATGATTTTCTAATGCTTGAAGCATATATATATATTCAAATCCATCACCATATCGCTCAGGGGAAACTATAATTATCATATTCACAAGAATGAAAACTGAAAATATTATTAATATAAATTTAAATGAATTCTTACTATAAATTAATTCAATAAATCTATTAACGTTTTTGTTAATAGGTGTAAATATTATTGTAAGTAAATATGTCACTAAAATGTTTACAATAAAACATAGCACCATTATTATATACCAGCTTACTTTTAGTTGTATAAGCTTGCTGGCTAATAAATAGATTACAGATCCTCCAAATCCTTGATACAAATATATGGTCAATGAGTTTCTGCCACTATAATTAAGAAATTTCAAAAAAACATTCTTTTTATATAAATTTTCGCACGGTAATTCAAAGTTCTTAATATATATTGATATAAAAATTGAAAACAACGAAATAATTAAATAAAAAACTGATGGTGGAAATTTATTTGATTGAACATCAAAACTTCCATAATAGCCTAAATAAAGTAGAAATATAAATAATAATCCGAGTATAATAATTAGAAATTCTTTTAAAGCAATATACTTATCACTAAAATACATACCAAGAATGAAAAATAATATATAAAAAGTAAAGTATCTTAATGTAACATTAGTGTAAATATTTAAGTTCTGAATATTAATACTGGTAAATGTAAATATTGCATTCATCAGTATTAATATAATTATAGTAAATATAAATAGGCTGTTATTTTTGATTAATTTCTGAAATATTGGAGTTATAGAATAGATAACAAAATATACTGGTAAAAACCACATACTCCCCATCACAACATGCCATCCGAGAGAATCAAAACTTTTTAAAGTTAACCAATTGTATATAGTCACTCTAGGTACACTAACCTTATCAAATAAAAAAAGAAGAGCTATTAGAAAAAATATCATAATCACATATGGTATATAATTTGATATTATTCTTTTAACAATATCACTAAACTTATATTCCTTATAACTAACTGACCAACCTGATAAAAAAATAAATAGGGGTATATCAATTAGCAATGCGATATCTCTAATTAAGTCATAAGGAATGTACATTTGCCCACTCCACCAAACTGTATGAATTAAGATGATATTTATAATAGCAAAACCTCTAATAATATCGATCAAGCTATTTCTTTTGTTAATTAATTCCACAACACTCAACTCCAGAAAAATTATAAATCGTTTTATATCAACATTAATTATCAAGCACTTTTATTTGATAAAAATATTATCTTCGAATATTTAGCGAAATCACACATATAGATTACTTATATAATCTTTATAGGTCATTTTGATACCTGTTCTTAAATCGATGCTAGCTTTCCATCCAAGATTATTCAATTTAGAAACATCCAATAATTTTCTTGGTGTCCCATCAGGTTTCGTCCTGTCATATGCTATTTTACCCGTAAAACCAACAACATCTGAAATAAGCAGCGCCAATTCATTTATTGATATGTCATTACCCACACCTATATTTACTGTTTCACTACCTGAATAATTTTGCATCAAAAATAAACATGCATCTGTCAGATCATCAACATGTAAAAATTCCCTTTTAGGAGTTCCACTGCCCCATATTTCTACATATTTGCTTTTATTGAACTTAGCTTCATAGAATTTTCTAATTAAAGCAGGAAGGACGTGAGATGTTTGCAGGTCATAATTGTCATTGGGTCCATATAGATTAGTCGGCATTACGCTTATAAAATCAGTCCCATACTGCTTATTATAATATTCACACATTTTAAGACCAGAAATTTTCGCTATGGCATAAGCCTCATTAGTTTTTTCCAGGTACCCACCAAGCAAATATTCCTCCTTAATTGGCTGTTCAGCCCTTCTTGGATATATACACGAACTTCCTAGGAAAAGCAGCTTTTTGACTTCGAATTTATATGCACTATGAATAATATTGGTTTCAATCATAAGATTGTCATAAATAAACTCCGCGGGATATATATTATTTGCAACTATACCGCCTACCTTGGCAGCAGCTAAAAAAACATATTCCGGTTTTTCATATTCAAAGAATTCCTCGACTTCAGATTGCCTTCTTAAATCCAATTCAGCAGAAGTCTTATTTATTATATTATTATATCCGTCTATTTTTAATCTTCTTATAATTGCTGAACCAACCATACCCCTATGTCCGGCCACATATATCTTACTACCAATATTCATCCTACTTCTCCCAATAATAATATTAATCAAATGCGCATCTTATATATTTCTCATTTTTAACAAGCTTCATATCTTCCCATATCATTTCAGATACCATATCATTAAAGCTTGTTTTCCTTGGATTCCATCCCAGTAATTCTCTGGCTTTCGTAGGATCACCAAGTAATTGTTCAACCTCTGTGGGCCTGAAATACTTAGGATCTACTTCTACAATAACTCTTCCAGTAGCTTTATCTATTCCTCGTTCATCTACACCTTTTCCTTGCCATTCAAGCTGAATTCCCGCTTCCTCAAAAGCGAGTGTACAAAATTCCCTTACAGTATGCATCTCACCTGTAGCTATCACAAAATCTTCTGGTTTATCGTACTGGAGCATAAGCCACATACACTCTACATAATCTCTCGCGTGGCCCCAATCTCTTAATGAATCAAGATTACCCAAATACAATTTCTTCTGTTTGCCTTGGACTATCCTTGCTGCTGCTAGTGTAATCTTCCTGGTAACAAATGTCTCACCTCTGCGTGGAGATTCATGGTTAAAGAGTATCCCATTCACAGCAAACATATTATATGCTTCTCTATAATTCTTCATAATCCAAAATCCATACATTTTTGCAACTCCATATGGGCTTCTTGGATAGAAAGGAGTTGTTTCTTTTTGTGGCACTTCCTGAACTAAACCAAATAATTCAGAAGTGGAAGCCTGATAAATTTTAGTTTTTTCTATCATCCCAAGTAGTCTGACAGCTTCAAGAATTCGCAAAGTACCGATTCCATCAGCGTTAGCTGTATATTCGGGAGTTTCAAATGATACTTTTACATGGGATTGTGCTGCTAGATTATATATCTCATCCGGCTTTACATTTTGGATAAGAGATATAATATTAGTTGAATCAGTCATATCTCCATAATGCAAATATACTTTTCTCTTTTGGTGCATATCTTCTATAAGCTCATCAATGTATAAATGCTCAATCCTGCTTGTATTAAAAGACGAACTACGCCTTATTACTCCATGTACTTCATATCCTTTTTCTATAAGTAATTCCGCAAGGTAAGAACCATCTTGACCAGTTATACCTGTTATAAGTGCTTTTTTCATTTTGTTCCCCCTATCTCCATCTCACTTTACCCTGTATTTGCCTTACAAATGCTTTATATAACTCATTTACAATTATTGATGGGTTTTTATAATTTTGTTTTATTAGCTGCTTTAAAGATTCATAAATTACTTTTTTATTACTGTAATCAGGATTATCATAAAAAATCTTTGATTTAATCCAGCTCAAAGGTATATATCCATAATGTTCATACAATATTTTTTGTGCTTCTGCGTATACCTCACAATGTCTACTCAACGTCTTATTTTCAGGATATATTCTTGAAGATGCAAGTATATCATTTAAATAAGCAAACTTATATTTTTTACCCATGCGTATCCATAGTTCATAATCCAGGCATAAATGCAATGACTCGTCAAGATATCCTATATCCTCTATAACTGACTTTCTAAAAAAAACAGTTGGTTGACAAATATAACATCTATCAGCCAATCTTTTATAATCGAAAGATTCAGTTGGATATTCTCCTGTAACTTTATCATAAATATCGATAAAATATGCATTACCGTAAATAACATCATAATTATTAGTATTAAAAAATTCTACAACTTTCTTTATAGTATCCGGCATATAAGTATCATCTGAATTCAACCAACCAATAATATCACCATTAGCAATTTTTATACCTTTATTCACAGCATTTGCTTGTCCATTATCTGTTTCTGATACATATTTAAGTTTTGAATTATAACTCTTAAGTATATTTAATGTATTATCAGTTGAACTGCCGTCAACTACTATATATTCAATACCATTATAATTTTGACATAGAACACTTTCTATAGTCCTCTGTATATATTTTGCCTGATTATACGATGGGGTGATTATAGAAACGATAGATTTTTGTACATTGCTAACATTCATTTTTTTTTGCACCTTCTAACCCGACTGTATAGACCTGCCTACCTTAATATCCTAGATTTCTTATACATTTCAACAATACCATACGGCAAAACATACTTCAGTATTTTCTTAATCGTCAAATTTCCTAATTTTGATTTTATATCAATATTATTGTTATCATCGATAAAATGACCTAAAATATCTGAAGTAACATAACCAAAATGTCTCATTTTATCTAATAGATACTTTTTTTGCTCTACAGTATAAATATCGTTTTGGATAATACTTTCTAAATTTTTTATTATTACATCGCCTAACTTAAATTCATGCATAAACTCTACTAATGATTTAATTTGCTCATCAGTGAGTGTGGTATGAAATTCTTTTAAAATAAGTGCCACTTCTTTTAATGTATTTTCACGTTCAATACTGGATAAACCAGCAGATTCATAATAATGAATTGGTTTTTTTATCATACAACCTTTAAGATTTTTATTTGTAACGAGCAATAATTGCATCTTAAAGTCAGCTGCTATTCTATAACTTTCATCATAATGACCTATTACTTCATATGCACACCTACTAATAAACATTGTACCATGATTACATGGGTTTTGGGCAAAAAGTGCTACCTCATCAAAATGCTTCAGTTCGTAAATGCCTATTAAACTTCCATCTTCGTTTATAACATATTCCTCTGCTCCAGAATAATCAGCACTGCTATTTAATATCTCTTTAATAGAAAACTCTACTGCATCCTCTGTATACCAATCATCAGAATTCAAAATACCAATATAATCTCCGAAACTTAATGCCAAACCTTTATTAATTGCATTATATATACCCTCGTCCGGTTCCGAAACATAATAATCTATAGTGTCTTCATAGTTCTTTATTACATCTAATGTTCCGTCTGTACTGCCTCCATCTACAATCACATATTCTATATTATCATACGTTTGGTTTAAAACAGATTTAATAGCTCGTTCAATTTTATTTTTTCTATTAAATACAACTGTAATTATAGTAACTAGCGGTTTATTTGTATATGAGGTTTTATATTTCCCTTTTAACCTTAATCCCCCTTGGATACAATTGTTATTTTTATCCACACTTACCTGCAGATATCTGCCACAAATCGACCCCAGAGAAACTACAATAGGTGTATCAGATACAAACTCTAATTTAGAAGCAGAACGCTCATTTTCATTAAAAGTAAATGCGTTGACGTGCCTTTTTTTTATCTTTTTATATTTATCCCATATTGGCATTATTATTAAACCCATTTTACTGTTACCAATATATCGCTTTAGTCTTCTAAAAGATTTATCTATTTCCGTTATATTTGTTTTTTCATGAATGGTATTGGAGTTCACAGTACTACTTAAGGCTAACTCATCATAATTAGCCCCATTTTGATAATATTTCAAGTAAACTTTATCTCTCGGTTGGATTATAAAATCAATTATTTTTTCTTCTTCTTTTTTCCAGTCTTCATAACCTTTCTCTATACTAAGTCGTGCCATTGAACTTATTTTATCTATATCGCTAAAATTTAATGGTTTTAGATTCTTCAAATCATATAATAATCCGTTAACCCCATTTAAGATATATTCGTTCATAGTACCATAATCAGGTGATACAACGCATCTTCCCATCGCCATTGCTTCTAGAAATGCCATACCTATTCCTTCAGAAGGCCGCGGCGCAAAATAAACCTGTGCATCAAGAATTTTTTTATAATATTCATCCTTATTATCAAACCAATCTGAAAAAGTTATATTATATTTCGCTATATCTTTTTTACTTGGATAGAAAGGCTTAAACCCTGGATCAGTTGCCATGTGTATATGTATTGATGAAAAATTAGCATTACTAATTAGTAATTTTAAAGTTTCCCAATTTATATTATCAGGCATCCTTTGCCAAAAAAAACCTTTTAAGTCACCATTAGTAGGTCCATATGCAAATTTAAAAGGTTCTGGAAAATACTTAACATATTTACTTGCTAATCCATGACTCAAAGCTGCATAATGTAAAGCTTTTGAAAAACATAAAAATTTAACTCCCGAATAATCTTTCCAAAACCAGCGATTATGATGAAGTAATTGATCATTCCCAAATGAATCAAGCATAGGCAGGTAAGTTATATTAACCGGCATTTGATAATAAGGTTTAGAAGCTGTTGCCGATAATTGATGGAAAACAAAGGCATCGTATTTATCAATAAGGTCATCTAAAACAATTGGTCTCCCCCCCTTCCACGAATCATCCCATATATATTCCACAGTTAAACCATTCCTCTGAAGAATATCCACAAAAAATTGTGATGATAGAGTTTTTTTATGAAATGAATGATCGATGTAACCTATTTTCATAAATAGTCTCCTTATTTTAAATCAAAGATGTCTACTAAAACTGAACTATTCCTTTCAATTGAAAGAATATCACCAAAGTAGCTCCGTATATTATCGGAAGTAGAATTATAAAAAATACTATCTTCCAAAAGTTTATTTATTAATTCAGCAAATTGCACAGGGTCATCTGAAACTAAACAACCATTTTTAAACTTATCTGGAAAACCATCAACGCCTCTTGATGTGCATACTACTGGTATGCCATAACTCATGGCTTCGACCACTTTTACTTTCATACCAGTGCCATTTAATAAAGGACATATTGCAATCTTAGTTCTTGAATACAGACTGTGTAAATCCTTTGCAAAATCTATTTTTATGACATTAGTATAATGTTTTTTTACATGTTCTGTTACTTTCCCTACTATATAAATATTAATTTCTGAATTTAGATTTGGCAATACACATTCCAGGAACCAATTTACTCCCTCTATATTATATTTATTGTCATAACCCAAAAACAAAATATCTACATCATTTTTTAAATCTAAATCTTTTTCTTCACGATTTACTAAGTGAGGAAGAAAGTAAAAACTTTTATCAGTCATCAGCTTTTCAAAAAAAACTTTTTCATCATAAGAAATACATATTATATCATCGAAATATCCTAATCTCTTTAGCTCACTGTTTAGCGGTCCTCCAACTTCATTACTATAGTTAGAGACATAATGCCCTACTGATAAAAAGTCCTCCATAAAGTAAATTTTTCTTGACTTGTCATTAATATTATTTAATAATTCTCCAGTATATAAATAGAACATGACTATATAATCATATTTATTATTTAATATATACTTAAATTGTTCTTTGAATTTTGGAGTGACCCAATCATCCAAATCTATAGTTTCTTTAACATTGAATATTCTCTCTAAAATTGTTCTTCTTGTTTTCAATTTTTTGCTAAAAATTCTTGTTTCATAAAAATCATAAAGATATAGATTGTCAATAATCCCTTCTTGATTATACAAACTGAAGCTATCAAATGTTGTACTTACAAAATTTTTGCATGCAAATAAATCAATTGAACAATTGTTCTCTTTAAGAAACTCTGCAATTTTATATACCCTGTTATTAGTACCCATATTACGTTCTAAAAAATTATGAGGATATATCAACAACACATTTTTCATATTTTCACCTACTAATCATAGTATTGAATATTAAAATCCATACTTTTTTTTCTGATAATATCGCACTATTGCATAAGGCAATATAAACTTTACAAACTTTTTAGTTAACTTCCAAAAAATCCTAATTGGATATGTGATCAGCCAAGACCTTGATTTATAAACACTATTTAATTCTGCTGATACTGTATTTCTTTCTTGTGCTAGTTTCTTATTTTCAATTTTTAAAGCCTCGAGTTCTCCTATAATATTTTCCTGTTCAGCTTTTAATAAATTATGTTCTTGCCTTGACTTTTCTTGTTCCAGTATTAAAATATCCAGTTCTTGTCTCAACTTCTCTTGATACGCTATTAGTTTATTACGCTCCTGTCTCATATTCTCTTGATACACTATTAGTTTATTACGCTCCTGTCTTAATCTCTCTTGCTCTTCTATTGCTGTATCTCGCTCTTGTTTCACTTTTTTAAATTCTAATATTGAATTGTCCCACTCTTGTCTTAAAACCTCCCGCTCCGCCATAACCGAATCACGTTCTTGCATTAAATTTTCTTGAGTTATAATGCTTACATTTCTCTCATTTTCTAAATTGTACAATTCATTTTGGATATCTTTACTGACACTGCAAATGAAAGGTGATAAACCTATGGCTACCTCAGGGAAAATATAAGGTATATGCTGATTTATATGCTCAGTTCTTTTCCTATCTGTTACCGATATTTCTTGGAATAATGTATTATAATTCTTTGCCTGTATTTCGAGTCTATATTTGTCCAAGATTAAACTGCGACAATCTTCTTGCATATTATATTTCAAAGCCTTTGAAATATAATATGCAAGTTTTTCTGAATCATATAATGGACATAAATAACCATTTACATTATTTATTATTGTATCGCTCATACCACCTGTATCAAATGCAACAACAGGTGTACCGCAAGACATACTCTCCAACATCAAGTTAGGCAAGTTATCTTCTAATGAAGGTAGTACTAATACATCAGAAGCTGAATATATCATTGAAAGTTTCTCGTCGCTTTCAACATAGCCAATGCTTTTATAGGGAACATTCATATCATCCAATAAAGGTGATGAATGACCAAAAGTTAATATACAAAGCTCATTTCTTTCTAATAAACCTTGTATATATTCATCTTTTTTAAGTATATTAATTGATTTTAATAACTCATGTAAGCCTTTTCTTCTTTCTTTTAAGTCTTGAGCTCCAAATAAAATCAATTTTGTATTTGCAGTAAATCCTAATTCTTTTTTGGCAAAGCTTTTACCATAGGGCTCATATATATCTGTTTCTAAAGAATTAGGGATCACTTCAATCCGGTTCTTTTTAAAAACCGTGCTCTCTCTTGCGCATTTTGCCATCCATTTACTTGGAGTTACAACAATAATATCATTGGGTAAATATTTAACTTTAGCCTCCAGTATCGATTTCGTGATATTAAATTTATTCTCTACTAACTGAGGGCACTCTGAACAATCATTTTTGTACCTATCACATCCGTGAGCATAATGGCACGCACCTGTCATAGGATTTTGGTCATGTAATGTCCATACAATTGGTTTGTTATAAGTAGTTCTCATGTAAAGAATTGCTTCCAATGAAATGAACATTGAAATCCAATGTAGGTTTATAATATCAAAATCTTTAATCATATTTAAAAAATCAAATCCAATACTTGGGTACATGATTGAACTAATTGTATTCCCATCTTTAATATTGTTTATGAAATGCTTCATAGTTAAGTTGTCAAAAAGCCTATTATTGATTTCATTTGAAATAACTTGTACTACATTGCTATCCTGTACGGACTTCTGCCTAACGAATAATTTACTATCTACACCAATCAAATTTAATCCTTTATTTAACCTTAGGGCAGCCTTACCTGCACCGCCATTATCATGAGTATTAAAAAGGGCGATTTTCATTTAGCTTACCTCTCATTTATAGTTTAGTCGTAATATTAAATATCTAATAGATCAGATAAAGCTTCTTTTCTTCCTAGAATATCTTTCATACGTATCATACGATTAATTTTCTTCTTTTCATCAAGATAGGATTTAATTTTACCACCAGTTGTATAATCTATTGCAATGTAATTACTGTTAATATTATCGCTGAACACCACTGAATGGAACCTCATACATAAATTAAATTTTGAACTTTTCATGGCTTCAATAGTATTTTCAACCGTAGATAATCTTTTTTCAACATAGTATTCTCTATTTTTAAAATATTTTGAAGTAAATTCAATATTAAAATCCCTGTCGTCATTTCCTATCACAAAATTATGCATAGCATAAAAATAAGGTATCATATTCATCTTATCACACATGTATATAATATTTGATGCTAATCCTTCTTCAAAATCATTTTTAAATTTTATAAATTCTTCATAATTCATATCTGCTCTGTATTCATAGGTTAGCTCTCTTAAAAAGCAAGCCAGCTTTTGGTGTTCTTTTTCTACAATTATATCCTCAGAGATTTTATTAATATATTTGCACGCTGGATCATCAATTTTCAATAATAATTTACTTCTTCCTATCAATTGTTCTGCTTGTTCTATGGATTTGGAATCCCTTAAATAGATTTTATCTGCCAAAGTTAATATTTCTCTGACAGCTTCTCTTTTTTCCCCGGTGTATATAGGTCCTATTCCACAACCTAAAATTGTTGTTTTGCTGGAATTATCTTTTGCGATTTTAAAAGCCCATTCTATTAACGACAATTCGTCCAATTCCATCAAAGGACCGCCACCAACAACAACTTCATCTACCATTGAAGAATATTTTAAATACTGCTCACTGTAAACTGGAATTACAATTGCATTTATATTTAATTCTTTAATCGTTCGTTCTGTTACAAAAGGATATAATGAACTAATATAGATTTTTATATCATTTCCATAGTTATTTATATAAGAATCGACTATTCCACCTAGAATAGCTTTATCGCCAACAGTCTCGGTTCCATACCATCCAACGATAAGTATCGAATAATTGCTTATTGTTTCAATATGTCCTTCTACTTTATAACTATTTTTATGATTGTTATAAGAATTGATACTAATTAATTCCCTATATTTTTTTTCATTAGCATATATTTCTAATAATTTAGCTGAAGGTTCAGAATGATAATCATGTATGCAATTATCACAATATTTCTCTTGTATATCTCTTAAAACCTTTCTGTTTTTAATATAAATCTTTATACCTGATTCTTTAGTAATACTTCCTATAATAGGAGATTTTGGAGCACAATATGCGATTTCACCATGACAATTCAGGTTAATAGCCTGTCTATTTTTATATGGGCATTCTATAAGCCTTTTACCACCCTGCAGCATATGTTTAATATTTCTATAAGTGTTTATTATTATTGGATCTTTTTCATACTTGAACTCTAATTTGCTGAAAAACAATAGTAATTGATAAATTTCATCATCATCAAAATTTCTGATATATGTATTATCTTTCAAATCGTTATAAAGCCTTTTTATAAATTCTGCTACTCGAAATCTTCCATAAATGTTGTTATTCATTAAGAAAAATAAAAGCTCATCCAAGTTCCACACATTATTTTTAGTAATAGTAGTACCTGTCAAGACGCTTATTCTTTTATCTTTTAGCCACTCAAGCATATTTAGAACTTTTTCATAGCTTCCTTCTATTCCTCTATTATTATCATGTATTTTATCCAAACCATCCAATGACAGCATCACAGAAAATTCTTTGTTATTTAATAAACACGTCAAATTTATTGCCTCAATTTGTTTTTTAATTTGTTCTGTTGCAAGTGAATTTGTAATTACACTTAATCCTTTTAAATTTTTTAATTGCCTTATAGAAACTTCAAAATAATCTGGGAGATTCGCTATAAGAGAAGGTTCCCCGCCTGTAATGCCAATATGTTCTACATTATTAAACAAAGAATCGCCTAATACTTTCTCAAATTCTTGAATATCCATATATCGGAAATCTTTTTGCTGCCATACATTGCACATTACACACTTTGAATTGCAATAATTATTTACCTGATAGTTAATTGCATTTATATGCGGCTCTATAACCTCATTCATTTTATTTTTATATTCCATATACTTTTTTACAAATCCGTAAGGCAAAATCCATTTTATAATTTTTCTAGGGGTAATTTTATATTTCATAATACACCTCAGGATTAACTTACTTCTATTTCAAATACATTAGAAGTAATATCAAGATCAACAAGCGAATTCATTAGTGAGTTTTCCCTCTCCATTATTCTAAATGCTATTACATCAATCTGCCTGTCTAAAAAGATTTCGTTATCTTTATCTATTGCTACAACTCCACATCTTAAAAAATATACACCTGACGTTAGTTTTGGTACAAATTCGAATTCAATATTAAGGATTGTACCCGACTTAATGAATGGTATACCCTGACCGGGATTAGCTGTTGCTGCACCACTTATATCAATACCTGTTTTAGTTTTAATTGTCATACCGAATCTTACATTATTACAATTAGTAAAAAATTCAACTTTATATGATAATGTATATCTTCTGCCAAATCTCAACACATTAATACTTTCACATTTAAAATTCATTATCTTATAGTCAAAAATCCTAGCTCCCATATTTTCATATATAATAGGATCAGTGTTGATAAGCCCTTCATCAAAATATTCTTCTTGACCCGGCTCCGAATCTATATCATTTGCAATATCTAGTGAATTATTAATAATTAATAATTGCTCATCATCAATTTGTTTTCCTTGGCCATTTTCACAAGAATTAGTCTTGATTATTTGTTCTTTTATTAGTGTTTTTTTCTCCATAGGTGCAAACAATAGCTTTTGATATAAATTAACTGCACGATTACTATTACCAATATAAATAATTTCACCTGCATCCAAAAGTATTGCTTTATCACATAGTTCTATAACCAAATTACCAGAATGTGAAACAAATATGATTGTTTTTCCTGCCTTCTTTAAGGAATCTATTTTAAAATAACACTTTCTCTGAAACAAATCATCTCCTACAGCTAATGCTTCATCAACAATAAGTATATCAGGGTCCACGTTAATAGCTACTGCAAATGCAAGGCGCACAAACATTCCGCTCGAATAAGTCTTTACCGGTTGATTGATAAAATCACCAATATCAGCAAATTCAATAATATCCGGTATCTTTTTCCCCATCTCTTCTTTGGTATACCCCATAATAGTTCCATTTAAGTATATATTTTCAATACCGGTGAATTCGGGATTAAAGCCCGCTCCAAGTTCAAGCAAAGCTGATATCTTGCCTTTAACTTCAATTAATCCTAATGTGGGATTTAAGACACCGGTTATTATTTTCAATAATGTGGATTTCCCGGAGCCATTTTTTCCTATGATCCCCACAGTCTCGCCTTTTTTTATTTCAAAAGATACATTTTTAAGTGCATAAAAATCTCTGTGATATTTCTTTTTAAATGGATGCAACGTTTCTTTTAGTCTGTCTATAGGATTATCATACAATTTATAAACTTTAGCTATATTCTTAATCTTTACAGCAATTTCATTTGACATAATTTCCTCACTTTTATATACTTCAAGTTTTTAAATTATAATACATCTGCAAAATGTAATTTTAGTTTTTTATAAAGAATAGCTCCTAATATGAATAACAAGCATGTAATTATCCAAAAACATATAGTTTCATACGGATGATGCCAGAACGGTATATTATATATAAGCGTATCTCTGTATCCTTGAACAACATAATACATTGGATTAATGCTAAACAATATCCTTAACTTTTCAGGTAACATTTTAAAATCCCACATTATCGGGGTTAACCACATACCAAACTGTATTAGAATTCCAATAATATTAAGAATATCTTTAAAAAAAGGAGCAAGTGAAGCGGTAATAAAAGCAAGTGATAATGACAGAGCAATTACACAAATGGAATAATATATTATTTGAAGATATATTAACTTCGGAAAATAACCATAGAACGAATATATTAATAACAAAAAAAACACTAATATGATATGGACAAATAATGAAGAAATTATTTTCACTATTGGTAATACGCTGGTTTTAAACATAACCTTTTTAACTAGAAAACTATATTCAAAAAAACAGTTACCTGAATTAGTCCATGCATCTGAAAAATAGAACCAAGGTATTAATCCCGAAGCCAGCCAACAAATGAATGGCACATCTTCAATAGAGGATGATCTAAATCCTACTTGAAATACAAACCAAAATAATAATATTGTTACTATAGGTTGAACAAAACCCCATATTATTCCGAAAAACGAACCTGAAAATCTTGTTTTAAAGTCATTCTTAGCTAATGAAATTATTACTCTTCTATTCATCCATATTTCTTTAAATAATTGCTTTAAGCCGTTCATGTCACACCCCTAGTTCATATATAACTGTATCTTCCCTATATTTTGATTTTACAGGTAATTTTCCCTCTTTAACTCTTTCATTTCGCTTAAAAGCAGCTTTATGTCCTGACACCTATCTTTTGAGCAAACAAGTATAGCATCATCGGTATCAACTATAACCAGATTCTCGACTCCAACAGTTGCTATTAATTTTTGAGTTCCGTCAATAATACAATCCTTTGTATCAATGCTTACAATATTACCGTTATATATATTACCTTTATCATCAGGCTTATTTACTCTTTCGAGGGCTGTCCAGGTTCCAACATCGTCCCATCCAAATTGTCCCGGTATAGTAAATATTTTAGCTGCCCTCTCCATTATTCCATAATCTATGGATATGCTGTCGAATTTACTATATTCCTCATATAGGACTTCGTTATATGTACTGGTATTTATGGAATCTTTGATTCTCATAAGCCCTTCATAGAGCCTAGGCATATATTCATGAATATTGTTCATGATAGTAGAAACTTTCCATATGAACATGCCACTATTCCATAAATATTTACCTGATTCCAAATACTCTTCAGCCTTTTTAATGTCAGGTTTTTCAACAAATCTTTCAACTTTATATATGCTTTTATTATTCTTCTCGCATGCTTTTTCACCAAAGTTAATATAGCCATATCCTGTTTCCGGATAGGAAGGTGTGATACCAATGGTAACTATGTTTTCACCCTCTTCAGCTAAAGTTGTTGCACTATCAAGAATTCTTAAAAATTCTTGATTATTCTTAATAATATGGTCGGATGGTAATACTACCATCACCCCATCTTTATCCTTGTCCATAATATGAATGGCAGCAAGCCCAATGCACGCAGCGGTATTCTTTCCAAAGGGTTCCACTACTATGTTCCCTAATGGAATTTGAGGAAGCTGATGGTTGATAGGCATTGCGTAATCCTTATTAGTGACAATATATGTATTTTCAGGAGAGCATAAACTTGATACCCTATCTATACTATTCTGAATCATAGTTTTTCCATCATTGGTAAGGCATAATAATTGCTTTGGTGTTTTTCTCCGGCTTTTGGGCCAGAATCTTTCACCTTTTCCACCTGCCATAATAACAGAATATATCATATAATAAGTCTCCTTTCATACATAAAATCTTTATCGTTTTATATATTCATAATCTGAGTACATTTTCTTTGCATATTATAATATTTTATTTCAAATCACATAAATGAACGTATAGCATATTTCTACATAATTATAGCATAGTTCAAATTATATTCAAACACTCACGGAATAAATGAACATGCATATTTGCACCTATTACTAAAATTAAAGGCAATTACATTATTTTTGTAATTGCCTTTCTATAATTTTGGTGTATTACCCATTTTTCAGCATTATATCTTATGATAAATCCAATTCTTTATCCTTTTTTGATAATATGACAGACTCCATATTAGTAATAGGCCATTTTATTGCTATAGTTGGGTCATCCCATCTGATTCCTCCTTCATCCTCTGGATGATAAAAATCAGTACATTTGTATACAAATTCTGCTTCGTCTGATAAAACTAAAAAGCCATGTGCAAAACCTTCCGGTATATAAAATTGTCTCTTATTTTCTGCACTTAATATAACACCGTACCATTCACAATAAGTTTTGGAATCTTTTCTTATATCAACTGCTACATCAAACACCTCACCGCTTATTACTCTAACAAGCTTTCCTTGGGGGTGTTTTTTCTGAAAATGCAACCCTCTTAATACACCTTTTTTTGATTTCGACTGGTTGTCCTGTACAAAAATCATATCGAGGTCTACTTTTTTAAAGTCCTCATAATTGTATGTCTCCATGAAATATCCTCTGCTGTCGCTGTAAACTTTGGACTCGATTATATATAAACCTTTTATTGGAGTCTTTATAAAATTAAATTGTCCCATGCCGCTCTTCCTCTACTTTAAATTGCATAAACTATTCTATAAATGCATCTTCAGTATTTTTAAGAGCCGTACAGCATATCATAGTATTTTTGATAATCACCGGATGTTACATTATTCATCCACTCTTTATTATCCAAATACCATCTAATGGTTTTAATTATTCCTTCTTCGAAAGTAGTTTCAGGGAGCCAGCCAAGTTCATTTTTTATTTTTGCTGCATCTATGGCATACCTTCTGTCATGGCCTTTTCGGTCTTCCACATATTTTATCAGATTTTCATCTATGGTATTATCCACATTTTTATTCAAGTAATCAATAATTGTTTTTACTATATATATATTGGTTTTTTCATTATGGCCGCCTATATTATACACATGACCAGGCTTTCCATTGTTTATAACCATGTCTATTGCTTTGCAATGGTCTTCAACATATAACCAATCCCTTATATTAAGCCCATCTCCGTAAACAGGAAGAAACTTTTTGTTAAGACAGTTATTAATTATCAAAGGTATAAGCTTTTCAGGAAACTGATATGGCCCGTAGTTATTTGAGCATCTTGTAATGTTTATTGGCATACCATATGTGTCATAATAGGATTTTACCATTAAATCGGCACTTGCTTTACTTGAAGAATATGGGCTATGAGGATCAAGGGGAGTTGATTCTGTAAAATACCCTGTGCTTCCCAATGAGCCATACACTTCGTCAGTGGATACCTGAAGAAATTTTTTGCCGGGCTTAAATCCTGTACTGTCCTCCCAGCATATTTTTGATACATTTAATATATTGACTGTTCCCAGTACATTTGTTTTCATAAATATCTCAGGTTCTTTTATGCTCCTGTCAACATGAGATTCTGCAGCAAAGTTCACTACATAATCAATATCATTATTATTGAATATATTTTCTACTATTTCTTTATCACAGATATCTCCAAATACGAATTCATACCTATCGTCTTTTTCTATCTCTCTTAAATTATCTAAATTTCCTGCGTAAGTCAGTTTATCTAAATTGATGATTTTAATATTTTCATATTTGTTTAATATAAAATAAACGAAGTTGGAGCCTATAAATCCTGCTCCGCCTGTAACCAAATATGTCTTCATATTAACTCTGCCTTTCCTGTATCTCTGCAACTTTTTTATATATTCCTGTATTAAAATATGATACAGGCTGTCAATTTGTTCTTATTCTTCTCCGACCGCCAGAATCCTTTTTTGTACTGCCTTTCCATACGCATATCTCAAAATTCTATTTACTCTTCTACGCTTACCTTTACTAGATCCCCTTTTGTATAATTACTAACATCTCCACTCTCTAAATCTTCGTTTATCACAAAATAATATATACCGCCTTTTGTTAATTCCATTGCCGGTACTGCTATTATAGAGTTTTTATCATTATATTCGAACTTTAATGGTACCCTCTCACCGGATGCTTCATTAATCAACTCTATATTTTTATCATTGATTGATTCCATATTAACATCATTTAAAAAGATAACAGTAAAGACTTTATTTACAGGTACACTTTTCAGTTCACTTAATTCCATATATTCAGGATAGTAACACCTATATAATTCTTCTTCAAGAAATGCTCTATTGGCTTCAACCCAACCATTAACTGTGCCTATACTTATTCCGTATCCTGATTCTAATGCCTTGTCCATTATATATTGATATGCATCCCAATATTGAATAGCTCTTGCTTTTTTAAGGTCTATCTCAAATTCTCTGCTATCAATTTTTACTTTCATAAAATCTCTCTTATCCCAGCCATCTCCGGCTTTACCTGAAAGAAGCTCGGCGACAGCAAGGGAATCTTCACCTCCAACTGTCAGGTCAGGGGTAACCCCTTCCTTTTCTATAACATTGCCAAGTGGGGAATAGAATCTCTCAACCGAAAGCTTGAGTACACTGCCATCTGAAAATCCGAACATAGACTGCACTGTACCTTTTCCATATGTAGTCGTACCTACTAAAAAAGCAGTTTTGTAATCCTTTACAGCAGCTGAAAGTATTTCGGAAGCACTTGCACTATACTGGTTGACAAGAAAAATAATAGGTTTATCTATCTGGCTTGTCCCCTTATCCGGCATAATTTTTCCCTCTTTTCCTTCCCTATCTTTCAAGAGTACAAGAGGTCTTTCTCCTATAAAATCGTAAGCCATTTCTTGTGCGGTTTTTAAATAGCCCCCGCCGTTATTTCTTAGATCCACAATAAAATTATCAGGGTTTTCTCTACCCAGTTCCTCAAGCTTTGCTTTAAAAAGAGATGCGGTATCATCTCCAAAAGATATTATTCTTATATACGCAGTATGCTCATCCAGCATTTTACCTTCTATTGTCGGAGACTCAAATTCTCTCCTGGTAATTTTATATGCATGAAAAGAATTGTCTCGCTTGACCTGTATATTTACAACGGTTCCCGCTTCTCCCCGCAAATATGATGCCGCCGCTTCAAGAGCTGCTCCTGCCAGTTTGTGATTATCTACTTTTGTAATTATATCGCCCTCTTTAATCCCAACAGCCTGTGCAGGGGTACCGTCGATTACCGAAAGCACCTTTACTCCCTCGGGGTCTATCTCTATCTGGATACCTATTCCTGAATATTTTCCGTCTATATCATTAGTAAATCTTTTATATTCATCAGCTGTGAAATATTGAGTATATGGATCATTTAAAGATTTAATTACATCTTCTATTGTAGTTGCTTTTAATGTTTTATCAGATACATCTTCTATATAATAATTTGTAATTATATCTTTAGCAGTATCTAATACAGCAGTTTTAGCTTGTACAGAAAATGTAAACAGGTTCAATATCAAAACTGCGATTACAGATATTAAAGCAATGCGCAAGCTTCGCCTTTTTTTACTTATATCCTGGTTCATAAAGGTCATCATTCCCTTCATATTTTTAAATAAAAGTAATACTGGTTTAGTAACATTGTAACAAAAAAAATTATTGCATTCAAATTTAATGTCAACAAGCTAAATTGTTGATAGGTTATAGTTGTCTATGTAACTATAACCTATCAAAATCAGGTAAAATAAAAACACCTGCAGACTTACTATCAGAATTTTTTATGATTGTATCACTGCAATTATTCACTATAAACTGTTTTGCTTCTTCTATGGTTAACCTGGTTTTACCGGATACTTTCCTCCAACCAATATATAACCCCAGCATGCCTGTGACCAGAGAAGCCGCAGCACTGGTGCCTTCAAATGGAAAAGGATTCTCTACACTGTTTGGAATATATATATAAGTAAATCCCAGCGCCTCCAGGCCTTCACCTTCATTTGAATATTCAGGGATTTCATCTTTAAGAAGGTTATATGCCCCTATGCTGATGGTCCAATCGAGGCAGGAAGGATAGGATATAAATTTAGAGGAACCGTTATTCCCTGAACTGCATATAAACGGAATATCCAATTTCTCCAACACATTCCACAATTCTTCCCTTGAGTTTTTAGGACTTGAAAAGCTACAGTTTACTATATCGATCTTTTCCCGGTTTTCTATTAACCACCTTGTTGTTTCCCTGGCCCCGCCAAACCAGTTAAACCCATATATATTGGCATCAGGGCAGGCTTCTCTGACAACACTGCACGAGTTCGGTTTATGGAATTCATACCCCTTTATTATTGGGTTATGGTGGGCAATGGGCAATATTACTCTTGTATGGCTGTGAGGAGCATATTGATCATCCAGGACGGCAATATTGACATTTTTACCTGTATATCCGTTCTCGTACCATTTTAATATATTTGCGGCTTCAAATACTTTTTTATTCTGTCGGAGCATCATATCACCACCTATATTCTTCTATTATATATTAAAGGAAAGAAGACAACCACTAATGGTTGTCTTCTTTTTAAATTACTTTAATTAGTTAGCTTTTTCTACTACTATTGCAAACTTAATGAAATTTTCGTTATCTCTGACAAGTACAACCTTATCTCCTGCTTTAACTGACTGCAGAGTGTAGGATTTGACATTTGTCTTGTTTGAAGCATCAAATACCTGGTATGAGTCAGCAAGCTTGTAAGTTCCTACTGTTGCCGCTTCTGTCTCATCTATTTCTTCAGTATTTGGATCATCAGCAATAGCAGCATCAACTGTAATTGTGATTTCTTTGCTTGAAGTTGATCTGGATATTACTACACCTTCAGCTTCTACAAGATCCATCACTGTTATCGCATCTCCAGCTTTATTAACTACTCTTCCTGTGTTGTCGTCTATGAGCAATTTAGCTGCATAGTATCCGTTAGCTGTAATTGCAGCCTGAGCATTTGTGACTACGTTATCTCTGAAGTAGTTGAATACGCTGCTTTCATCTTTAGTGTAGATAGTCTTGGATTCGCCGTTAATCATAGCTTTTATTCTGTATACATTATCTGTTGTAAGTTTTGTTATTTCTGTGATTACTGTTGATGTTACTGTTGCATCATCTTCAGTGTTTGTATCATTTGCTATGATATAGTCTGCATTGTAGTCAGCATCATGGTATACATAGCTCTTGCTTTCTGTCGAAGCTGTTATTTCTGTGAAGTTTAATTCATCGCCCCACTTAACAACTGTTATATCATCTTCATCGCTACTTACATTATATTCTTCTGTAAGGAATACTACTGTTGAAGAGCTTAATTTATATCCAGCGACATACTTAGCAGTAGTCTTTACTGTTGAAGTAATGTCGGCTTTTGCAAAATCTGAAGCTCCATTTACATATAATTCTGCTATATCGCCATCGGAATTAAGTTTAACCTTTATTAACTGATCTTTTGTAATAACTGTTGCGCCATCAGTTACTGTTGCAGGGTTTATATTTGTTTCTGTACCGGCTGTTAAGCTGCTGAATTTAACGTCATAGCTTACCTTTTCGCCGCTTTCATTGATCATGTCAACCGGGAGGTAAAGTTCTCCGCTTCTTGCATCTTTATATGCAACTACATTTTCATAAAGATATCCAACAACCGTAGTTTTAGCTACATCTCCTCTGTCGCCTGATACAAATACTGCATCACCGTTTCTGTCAACATATACTACTACGTCTTCACCTGATTCCTGCATTTCTTCAGCTATATCGGAATCAAAGTTTTTCAATGTATTTCCATCAAGATACTTAACACCGGTGAATTCAAATTCCTCATCATCTACAATGAAAGTATCGTTTGTGATATCACCTATTTCGCCTGTTACTGTCTTGTTGAATACTTCTGCAAATCCGTCATTATTTCTTGCGCTGGTATTGTAGAAGAGTATGTCGCCTTCTTCAATATCTGCTGCAGTAATTTGTTTTCCGTCTTTTACTATTATAAAGTCTTCAACGTCAAGTTCATCATTATAACCAATTACTTCATTTTCATCAACGCTTTTTACAACCATATTTTCTTCCAGTTCGTATGCACTGATGAATATAACATCACCATTCTTGTCAAGAACTACTTTTGCGTAATCATATTCTGTACCCATTGCAGCAAGAGTAGTTGAGCTGTCATCATCGTTTGCATAAAGAATAACGTCATCTGCAAGATCATATGATTTGTCTTCATCTACAAGGTCTACTTCTTTATTAGCCTTATCAAGCTCGATTGCATCATATTTTACTGTTTCTGAATCAAGTTCAAGCCTTGTAACATTCTTGTCATTGTCGCTCCATACTTTTGCACTACGCCCAAGTATTTCCTGGAAATCAACTTCAACTGTTTCAGGAACTGTGAGTACAGAACCATCTTCAAGTGTTATTTCACGATCATCTGCGTTAACTTCTACTACTCTTAAGTTAGTGTAGTATGGTCTCTGATAATCAAATGCAAGGGTGCTGCCATCAACTGCAACTGATATCTGATAAGTCTTTCCCTGCTGTATATATCCGCCATTATCTTCAAGGAACCATATGTCAGCAGCCATTTTGTTTGAAGATAAAGCAACCGACTCAACGCCTACCATATCAAGGCTGTCCTTGTCTACAACTGTAACATCAGCTGTTGATAAGCTTGAAACAGGTTTGTTAAATGATACTCTTATACCTCTTCCATCCTGTGTAAGAGTTGTAACTCCTGTTATCTGAAGCACTCCTGACAAGTCGCTTCCAACTGCTGCTAAAGCTTCGTCTGAAACCACTGCAGATCCACCAAGAGCTACTGCTGTAGTTGTAGCTGTTACTTTACTGTTGATAAATGCCTGAGTTGCAGCCGGCATTGTAGCTCCAACCAATACTACCGGTGAAAGAGTTTTAGCTGCAAGAGCTGCTCCTGCAAGAGCATCTGCAAAGTCTTCACCTGTTGCAAGGAATACCTTTTCAAAATTGAGTTCTGCTGCAAACTTGTTCATAACTGCTACGTTTGTTTCATATCTGTCTATTCCTGCTAATCTTTCAGCACCAGTAAGGCTGTTGAGGATTGTATCGCTTACAACTCCTGATCCGCCTACTACATATGCTTTCTTACTGCCTATAAATGACCTAACTGCGTCATCCATTGAATTTGTTTCTGTAAGAAGTATCGGCCATCCTTTTGCTGCAGCTATAGGAGCTATTGATAATGCATCAGGATAATTTTCTCCATATGCAACAACAACTGTATCAGTTGCTCCGATTTGTTCTGCGACTTTAAGGGATGTCTCATATCTATCGTCACCTGCAAGACGTGTAACTGTCTTACCTGCTGCTGTTAAAGCATCTGCAATATTTTTGGAAACAACACCTTCTCCACCTACGATGAATACGTTTGTTGCACCAATTCTGTTAAGTTCATCAAGAACTCCTGCAGATAAACTATCTTTAGCTGTTAAAAGTATAGGTGCATTGTATTTCTTTGCTAATGGAGCCGCACTGAGTGCATCAGGAAAATCTTCTCCATAAGCGATTACTGCATATTGTGTTGAACCTGCACCCCAGCCGTTCTGAGATATCCTTAATGCAGTTTCATATCTGTCTTGTCCTGCTAGCCTTGCTGAAGTTACTGCTGCTGATGCTACACTTGTAAATAAAAGCTGTGTCATCATCATTGCTGCAACTAAAAATCCAGCCAGAAACTTTTTACTTATTTTACTCATTTTTAGTCCCCTTTCGTGAGTTAGTGCAAAGCCCTATTCATTTTATTAGTTTTGACTTTGCAATGGTAAAAATTAATTTATAAAGTTGTTACCAGGTAACCACCCCCTTGAAATGGTGAATATCTTAGAACATGCAAATTAAACATGTTCGACTTTGTTCAAACCGTAGTACTAATATATCATATTTGTTTTTTAAATCCTAAGGTGTTAATCTGGAAGGACAACCAAATAAATATTTTATTGGAAAATTCATAGCCTTTATGAGGAATAAATTTACATGGCAATTCGCATAAATCACTGGTATGACTGGCCTTACTTCAGTTGTTAATAAATTGTTACAATCGATAGAAATATGAAATTATACTCGACTTGCTTAAATTTTTTAGTATTCTTTATCAATATGCCTGCAAAGAGTGGGGGCTTCCCCCTATTATCAAAGTGTATAAAATCATACATAATTTAATCTATTACAATTTCCACCCTGGAAATGGTAAACTGGTAAATACAATTCATGAGATTAGAATATTTTAATCGCAAAATAAAAAAGCCGGATTTCAATCCGACTTTTTGAGACTTATCTCTTTATTTATTATTTAGCTCAGTTTTATTCTTTAATTTATCATTGATGCTTATACCTACACCCAGCAAAACCCAGAACACAGGAGCGACCGACAATACACTGTCATTAAAAAGGCCTGAAATTGTGTAGCCCACAAATGCGGCAAATATAGCAAGTCCGATATATGAGTATTTGTCATTAAAACTAGACTTATAGTATATCCTCCAGCTTGAAACAAAGTATATTATAAACATTGCAAGAAGCGCTAGTAGTGAAATTATGCCTGTGTTTATGGCTGTAGCAAGATACATATTATGGGCCTTATCTACAAACATAGAAATTGTATCATATGCTATAAGTTTACCCACGTAATCTTCTTGAGGAAAATGTATGGCATAGGTATCAGGCCCATAACCTGCGATAACAGTATTTTTAAGCAACGGTATAGACCTGGACCAGATATATCCCCTGGCCGAGCCTATCCTTTCAAGCCCCTCAAAACCCCATTTTTCTACAGGTTCCAGATTAACTGTCTGATCTCTATGATTAACCAGCCTCAGCCCGGACTTAGTCACTGCAAAACGCAATTTTAAGGAAGCATAGTTCATCTCTATAAAAAAATCATCCTTATTATTTGATACCGTAAAAGTTGTTCCATTATATCTTTCATCGGTGATTTTTATACTATTACCATCAAACTGAGCAGGTATATCCATATCGTTTTCATCTTTTAATTTTATAGTTTTATCATCATATATGATTTTCAACTCTTTATCTTCAAATATTACCCTTATTTCATTTGAATCCGAAGTTATGTCCTTTATGCCTTCATATTTTTGGGCAGAAAATATTTTCACGGCATCCGTTATTATGGAACCCACCCTACCGAATATTCTGCCTGATGACATAACGTTTGCAACAACAAAAGCTATTATAAATAAAGATAATACCGCCAGCGATATTTTCCAATGCTTTTTAATCATACTCCGGAACATTATTACTATAATTACAAGTGCCACAAAACCCCCGACCACGCCTGCTCTTGAATTACAAACTATCCAGTTAGCCAGCATTATACAACTGAACATTGCTGCCGCAGCCTTCTCCTTCCTCCCTTTTACGAACGCAAGTATTACTACCGATATTGGGAACAGCATGGCGAAATAACTTCCTGCATAGTCATAATGACTTATTGTTGAATAAAATGCTCTGATATCTTTTAGAAAGCTGATATCCATACCATTTTTCTCGGCGGGGAGCAATAGATCCCGTACTCCCTCCCATGTTAAAACATATATATCAAAACGCTCAAGTAGCCCTATTATGCCTATTATGAATGCTGAAACAGCAAGCCATTTTATGATAAGTACTGCCTGGTTTTCATTATTTACGAGATTTACTGAAAGAAGCATTACCACAATATAGCCAAGAAGCACAAACATCCCCTCATATCTTCCTGTAAAGCCAAAAAGAGAGATTGTCGTATTCTGAGAGGTAAAAGTTGAAAGAATAACGGCAGCACTATACACAGCCGCCGGAATATAAAACAATGTTTTTTTTACCTTGATGTATCCTTTATAATAATAATAAATGGCCATGGTTATGGCTGCTACGGTAAATATTAAAAACCACTGCATTTTATAATATGCAAAAAAGTCCATAACCTCATTGCCTGTCCAGAAATATACCGCATAACTATCTGTAAGTCTATCGACTTTCATATGGACTATCAATGGCAACACAGAGATAATTAATAACAATGGCAAAATGTAATATGTGTATATTTTTTTATCTTTTTTTTCAGCTTTTACTTTCATCTTTCCTATCTCTCCTGTCGTCAGTTTAATATATAAGCTTCATTTGGGAATCTATATGTGCTACTAATAAATTTCATTATTTATAAAATATCATAATTGGACAATCATTACAATATAAAAAAGATATAGCAGTTGTAAACACAACTGCTATATCTTTTATTATTTGTCTGTATTAATTAACCTTAATCACAAAGAGTACAAAGTTATAATTTGTATTATGTTCTACGCTGTCATAGAATAAAATAGCTTTGTCTCCATCTGCATCAATCTTGGATAATGAAATTGATTTTATGCTGGTCCTAGTTGTTCCATCAAATACTTCAGCTGCAGAAGCAAGCCTATATACTGTTCCATCCTCTGCTGTGACAGTGCCATTTCCTGAAGTATTTCTGGTTTCTAATACGGTTGCTGTAGTAGGCTGTGCTACTGTCTCTGTTGTAGCACCTACTGCTTCAAGCACGTCAACTGCATCGCTACCGCTACCTTTATTGACTATTTTTCCAGTTTCATCATCAATGAGCAATTTAGCGGCATAGAAGCCTCTAGCTGAAATAGCTGCATTTATAGAAGTCACCAATCCGTCAAAATGAGTCTCTACGCTGCTGGCATTTGAAGTGTAGAAATCTTCTTTTGTACCATCTACAAACGCTGTTACTCTGTAGGAGCCTTTGTTGGCGCCACTAGTAATCTTTGAAGAAACCTTAGTGATCAGAGCTGGAGTCCAAGTAGCATCACTATCAGTATCCGCTGCAGTAGCTACAATATACTTAGCGTTCTGCGAATTGTTATAATATACTGTACCTGCAGTAATTTCTGTGAAGCTTGTAACATCACCCAGCTTAATTACTTCGATGTCATCCTCATCGTTACTTGATAAGTATTCATCAACAAGGAATATTACTGTAGAATCACTTAATCTGCTGCCTGCTGCATAAGTATCATCAGTTTCTACTTTGCTAGTTATATTGGTGAAACCTAAGGTTGGAGAAGGAATCTTATAAAGTTCCACAATATCTCCATCTGAGTTAAGTTTAATTTGTACAAGATCTTTTGCTGCAAGGCCAGCAACTATTGTACTTTCATCTACACTTGGGGTTGCTAGATCATCAGTACTCATGATAAGAGCACCAGTAGTTGTATTTTTTATATTAGTTTCTGTGTCTTTATCCAAACTTGATACTTTGACGTCATAGCTTACCTTTTCGCCCAGTTCATTTATTATATCTACGGGCAGATATGCATCGCCGCTCCTTGTATCATTGTATGGCTTAACATCTTCATATAAGTATCCAACAATTGTTGTCTTTACAGCGTCTCCTCTTTCGCCTGTGATATATACTACATCACCTGCTCTGTCGAGGTAAACAACAACTTCTTCTTCAGTATCCTGGAATTCCTCAGCAATCTCTGCATCAAGAGCTGCTAATTCATCATCATTAAGATATTGAACTGAACCTTTATCATAGTCTACGTCATATTTGTATATTTCTCCATCAACAGTGAAATCAACATCGGTAATATCTTCAATCGCTCCGGTTACGGTTTTATTGAATACTTCTGCAAAACCGTCTCCGTCCAATGCGTCACTTGTATAGAAGAGTATATCGCCTTCTTCAAGGTCATCAACAGCGACAGTCTTTCCATCTTTTACTATTGTATAGTCTTCAGCATCAAGAACATCACCATATCCAAGGATATCCGTTCCATCAACACCTTCAACTACCATGAAGTCTTCCCATTGATATACTATAAGGAAAACAACATCGCCGCTCTTGTTAAGGACAACTTTTCCATATCCGTATGTGGCATCGTCAATAGCACCGATATCGTAATCGTTAGTTTCATCATCGATATCTACTGTATATGTGTCATTACGATCAACTATTACAGTTGCGCCATCTGCAAAATCATAATCTTCGTCTTCGTCAACTAAAGTGATTGTACCATCATCATTGATTTCTACTGCGTCATACTTAATTGTCGGATTTCCGGGAGTAATCTTTGAAATAAAGTTGGAGTTGTCATACCATACATCGGCAGTACGTCCAAGTAAATCCTCGTAATCCACTTCAATGTCATCAGGTACAATCAAAGTACCGATATCAGCTAATTTTATTTCTGCTTCGCTTGCATCAACATCTATTACTCTTTTTGAAGCATAATTAGCACGTATATATTCATATTTTAAAGTGCTTCCGCCTGTTACAACTTCAATAACGTATGTTTTCCCTGTCTGTGCATAAGAATTTGTTGAATCTTCAAGGAACCATATATCAGCTGTCATCTTATTGGAAGACAATGATACGCTTTCCACACCGATAGTAGCAAGACTGCTCTTGTTATAAACTGTAACATCGGCACTTGTTAATGAAGCAATAGGTTTGTTGAAGGATATTCTTATACCTCTACCATCCTGTGTAAGAGTTGTAACTCCTGTTATTGCTAACACTTCTGATGAAGGGCTGCCGATAGCTGCTGCTACAGCATCGCTAACAACTGCGGGTCCTCCGAGAACAACTGCTACAGCGGTTGAAGGTACAACGCCATTAAGGAATGACTGTGTTCCAGCTGCTAATGTAGCTCCAGCAAGAACAACCGGTGAGCCAGATACTGCTGCAGGAACTGATCCAGCCAATGCATCTGCAAAACCTTCGCCAGTTGCTACAAATACTTTAGCAAAGTTAAGGTCAGCAGCAAATTTAGCCATGATAGCAACGTTAGTTGCATATCTGTCTGCTCCGCTTAATCTTTCTACGTTAAGGCCTGCAACTGCTGCGTCAGCAACAACACCAGCTCCGCCTACTACAAAAACTTTCTTGCTTCCGATGTATGCCTTTACGGCTGCATCCATAGCATTAGCATCTGTTAAGAGTATTGGCCAACCTTTTGCTGCAGCAATAGGAGCAATTGATAATGCATCTGCAAAACCTTCTCCGTTTGCTACAACTACTGTGTCGGATTCTCCAACTTGCTCTGCAACTTTGAGTGCTGTTTCGTATCTGCTAGCTCCTGCAAGACGAGTAACTGTTTTTCCAGCTGCTGTCAAAGCGCTTGCTACAGTTGCGGAAACAACTCCTTCTCCACCAACTATAAATACGTTTTCAACACCTAACCTGTTGAGTTCGTTAAGAACTCCAGCTGGTAAACTATCCTTTGCTGTTAAAAGAATAGGTGCGTTATATTTCTTAGCTAGAGGTGCTGCACTAAGCGCATCCGGGAAATCTTCCCCATATGCAAGTACTGCATAATCAGTTGAGCCATCTGTCCAATTGCTTTGTGATATTCTTAATGCTGTTTCATATCTGTCTGCTCCGGACAGTCTGCTTGCTGTTGCTGCTAAAGCTGTGCTAGTGAAAAGCACTTGTGTAAGTATCATTGATACTACCAACGCCAATGCAAGCAACTTTTTACTTTTTCTGAACATGTTATAGTCCCCTTTCTTATTCTTTTGCAAAGCCCTTTTATTATTTACGGGCTTTGTTGCTAAATTAATATTACTCATTTTTGCATTGTAACCTTCGTTACTCTACACACCACCTTCCCTTCACACCAAGGAATGCTATATATACCATAAAATACATAGCATGTCCTTCTATACTAATATACCACATTTTTTCTAAAAATGCATAAATTTTTAGTGTTTTTAAGTCTAAAAGTTATGAATTTTTTATGAATATAGCCTGCTCCACAGCACATTCATGTGGTCTATCAGCTTAAGCCTGTCTAATTTTATGCTAAAATCAAAATCAAGTAATAACATAAGGCTTAGAATTTTGTGGCAAAATGAGATAATTTATCATACTTTGTATAAACTATGGAGCCATTTTAAAATATACCATAAACTTCATATATTGTACAGGCTCTTTTTATTTTGGCGTATTTTGGTGATTTATCAGTCCTTATTAATATCCGCCGGCGCTGGATATACCTATGCCGAATGATGCCTCAAACTGTTTCTTCGCAAGGTTATATCCAAGCAGGGCTTGGGCCTTCTGCAGTTTTACTTCTTTTACTTTGTTAAGCATATCTGTTACACTGCTGCTTGTATCCAGGCCATTTTCATACTTTAATATAGTAGCATCATATAACTTTTCCATTTCATCTATGGATTGGTCGAGTATGGTGAGCCTGTCGTAAGCATCCTGCATATCCATATAGGCTTTTCTCACGGATAATTCTACCGACTGTTTGCTGCTGCTTAGTTTATATTCGCTGCTTTCCATGGTCTGTTTGGCTTCTTGATATTTATAGGTATTTTCTGGATACCAGCCATAAGTAATTTCTAAATTCAGTTTATCCACTTCATACTGCTCGCTTGCCGAAACTATCTCCATCCTGTTTTGAAGAGCCAGGGATACTTTTTCATTAATATCAACTTCCGGCAATGGTTCTATGTTTAATGTATCGGTCAGCTTTACTTTAGTCTCAAGAGGTAGGCCCAAGGTTTTATTGAAATCCATAACTGCATACTCTACTGCCCTTTGGGCAGACCTCTGATCCATCTGTTCCTGCATATATGTCGTCTTAGCCGATGTGACTTCTATCTGGGAGACCAAACCCAATTCATATTTTTTGCTAGTAGTATCCAAGTTTTCTTTAGCAGATACTAAAGTGCTGTTCTGTATTTCAAGCTTTTCTTGTGCATTAAGCAGGTTAAAATAACTGCTTTCCACTGAGTATTTAATATCTTCTGCCGCCCGAAGCAAGTCCTTTTCAGCTACTGTAACCGCACTTTGTGCCCCTCTTTTACCATATCCTTTTTTTATCTGGGCTGTCTGGAATGTGACCTCGCTTGAATCTTTTGTTTTGTTAAACAGACTATTTGCTTCCCTAAGGCCAACTTTAGCTTTTTCAAGGGCTGTCTGCTTAATTCCCATCTGAGGGCTATTTTTTAATGCATAATCGACAGCCTCTGCAAGTGAAAAACTCTTTTCCCCAGCTGGACTGTTCTCCGCCATTGATACTGTGGTGAAACTTCCTAAAACAATGCATAATACAAGTGCAATTATCAACTTCTTCTTCATTTTTACTTTCTCCTCTCTAATGTTAGGGGACACTTCTCCTCTTTTTGGGTAATACTCCGGAGCAGTCGGAGAAATGTCCCCAACTTATCCTTCAAACTCAGTTCCCAATTTAATCCCCTATTATCTTTCTAATATATAATAATGTAGAAACTCTTTACCTCAGTTTCCATATAAACTAATAATAAGGCTTCATTGGCTTTTTTTCAATAAATGACATCTTAATTATTTATTAATTAATGAAGAATTCGGCTGGGCCGAGGAAATTGCTGCATGAAATGCCGTAAATTTGTAACAATTCTTTTGATGCTGGAATATAATACTATACTATCTATATGTAAAAGGGTGCGGATATATATGTCCGGTATTTTAAATAGACCCAATAAATATATAAGAGAAAAGGCAGTGGAATATGCCCTTAAGTATGTTAAAAATCCAAATCCATATTACAGGTATTTTAAAACCGAGGGGGATGGGGGTGGAGACTGCACCAATTTTGTGTCCCAGTGCCTCTTTTACGGCGGAGCCCCCATGGATTATAAAGCAAGGTGGCCATGGTGGTACAAAGGCACCGGCAATTCATCACGTATAGACCATGCCTGGTCCGTGTCCTGGGCCGTAGCCCATTCTCTTTATTGGTGTTTAAAATCCAGGGGCAAGTCAGATGCTTATGGCTTGTGCGGCATTGAAACAAGCGATATGGATGTTCTGGAGTTGGGGGATATCATTCAATATGAAAAAAGCGGGGGCATTATTTATCACTCCGCCATAATTACCGGATTTAGTACTAAGTCGGGTAAGAGAGAGCCTCTTATAACACAGCACAGCATTGATGCCGTTAATATTCCGTATTTTAAGCCGGCAGCCTCGAAGGCGCATTTTATGAAAATATTAGTAACATGAAATTAACGTGAGTGAAATCACATCTATTATTATATACGGTGGGTATAATAAACTTAGAAAACATTCAAGGAGGAAATAAATATGGGAAAAGTAGCCTTAATGAAAAACATAGAGTTTTCAAGGATTTTAAATTTAAATGAATTAATCGGTTATCAGGAAGGGCAGGTGGTAAGCAGGACTGTGGCACAGGTCCCTACTGCAAATATCACTCTCTTCGCTCTCGATAAAGGCGAAGGTATCAGCACACATACCACATCGGGAGACGCCATGGTGCAAATCCTTGACGGTACAGCCGAAATAACCATCGGTGATGAAGTTTTCAATGTAGGTGCCGGGGAAACCATCATTATGCCGTCCGATATACCCCACGGCCTGGAAGCCCGCGAACGCTTCAAAATGTTGTTGACGGTAATTAAGAAACCTGTGGAATAGTGGTAATATGTAAGGGGAGCAGCGGTTAGGGGGCACAACTAAAGTTATGTCCCCTTTTTATTAGGAATGTCCCCTACTTATGCCAATTTGACCGCTTTGTTATTTTATAATGATATGAACTTCTTTACCGAGGCTACGGGCGAGTTTAGTAACGAAATCAAATGTGGGATTATATGACCCGCTTTCAAAACGTGATATATTTGATTTTTGCGTTCCGACACGCAAGGCAAGTTCTTCCTGTGTCAAGTTCAGCTTATTTCTTGCATCAATAATTTGTGCAATCAATTCATAACGAGGTTTTAATTTTTCATATTCAGCTTTAAATTCCTCATCCTTCATAAGCCTTTCTTGAATATCTTCCAATTTCACTCCTGCTTTACTCATTTTTGCACCTTCTTTCATAATCCAACTTATAAGTCAATGCTTTTTCAAGCTCTCGTTCAGGTGTTTTATTTGTTTTCTTTACAAATCCATTCAGTAATACAAAAGTATTTTTTTCATATAGAAAATAGAATACTCGTGTAATGTAAGATGAAAACTTTACTCGTAGCTCGAACAATCCTTTATAGCGTTCTCCTTTTATTGCGGTTGAAAATGGTTCGCGAATATTAATACCCAATTCTTTAGGCAACATTATGTCACTATATGCTTTAGCACGCAGCTTAGGATTTAACGACAACAAGAATTCCTCAACAGGAATCTCGCCATTTTCTTTTTGATAGAATTCTATCTTCCAATCCACTCTGCTGCCTCCTTGATATAATATTCATTGCTTGTTTTAAAGTTATCATATATGATAACACATGCCAATTATAAAAATATATATATATTATCCCCGATAATATCTGTGTATTATTAGTATTACGATTACGCATATCGTTTATATTATTAGTTCATGGGTGAGATCAGTTTCTTACTTGATAGAATAGAAAACACTGTAACCAGAATCAAGTTAGAGTATTGTATGTAGCAAGCTTGACGCACTTTTTGATGGGTATAAACAAAATTTTAAGCAGATTCAGGGGCTGGATGAACGACTTCCAAAAGATGAAAAGATGATTATAAGAAGATTCAAATAAGCTACACACTAAACAAGTACACATATAACGGATAATTATAAGCATAATATATTTAAGAAACATATGAAACCATAAATCTATTCATTCAGGAGTGTACTATGTCAAAGAACAAGAACAAAAAAACTGTCCCTGTGGAAACCCATGACACGGCAGCCTGGGCTAATATAGCAGAACAAAAACCTGTTTCTAATGTATCCATACCAAACAAATCCCAGGTTGAAAATGCCAAAGAGTGGGTAGATTCAAACGAAAAATAACTTAAATGTAGGTATGTAAATTTTAGTCTTTAATTAAGGGCAGACGGTATAAATAAACTGTCTGCCTTTGACATTATTCATATTCCCTCATGCTTTTATTAATCAAGTAAATTGTGAACTTTTATACCAAAGCTGTGAAAATAATGAGAATTATTTTTTTAAATTATATATGTGCGTTGTATTTACATAGCACGTGATATGTATTATACTAAAGATGTAAATATAAATTATAGGAGATGATTATAGTGGGAGATACAACAAATATAAGCATCCGCTTGGACGTAGAACTTAAAAAACAAGCAGAACAGCTCTTCAACGAACTTGGCATGAACATGACGACCGCTTTTAATATTTTTCTGCGTCAGGCTGTACGTCAACAGAGAATTCCCTTTGACATCGCTTTGGAAACTCCCAATGCTGAGACAATCTCCGCAATGAAAGAGGCCGAGCGCATCAGCAAAGACCCTTCCATCAAGGGTTATACTAACGCCAATGAAATGGTAAGGGAGCTTTTAGCCGATGTATGAAATAAATCAATCAATTTTTGAAAATTATTATTTCGTTAAGAAAGCGAAAGTTTCTAAAGCTAGTGTTTAGACCATTTGTGAAAATGAATATTTTAGTTGTAGCTTAAACCATCTTACAAAAATAGCTCCTTGCATATAAACAGGGAGCTATTTTTATTAAAGAATTAAAGAGGTCTGCAGCCTAAAATGCAAGCATCTTTAAATGGAGATTTGTATGAAAAATCAAGCACTATAATGCAATTGACTAAATACCATTTATTGTAACTTTTGATTAAGTTGTTCGCATCAATATTCGTAATTCTAGTACTCGCCCTAAACTTCATAAACTGAAGTTTTCCTCTTGTTTAAATGCGGAGGAGTATAGGCCATGCTTTCTCAATTCCGCAAAGGGATATTTATGCAAGAGAGTTTTTAGCAAGGGAGGCATGTTACTATTTGATAAATACTCTATTATCCCATAAAACTTTTTTAAAAAAGGGGAGAAAAAAATGAAGAGAAAATTATTGGTTACCTTGGTTTTAGTATTATCAATTATTTTGACAAACAGTTACACAGCTTTTGCAGTAATCGATAGAAATTTCACAGTTAAAGAATATGAGGAGACTAATAAGCCTTTCTGATCACCCATTCCGCTTGCTGGTTACCACTTTTCAACACGGTATCTTTTGCAAGGCTCTTGGCCTCAGCATTAAAGCATATGCCTTTGTTTTAAAATCCTGCCACGCAAATAGAGCATATAAGGCCAGAGCTGCCAATATGATAATCACAAATCTAAATTCCCATAAAAATTCCTTCATTATATTACCCCCTATTTATTCAATAATTTTCTTGCGGTATCCATTCTATCACTGCCTGCTATTCTGATTATTTTTGCTCCTGGTTCAGAGGGTTCCCATACGCCACCAATAACTATATACTCCTTGGCTTTGTTGCCTTCTGGATTTAAAAGATAATAATCTTTCAGTATTACAGGAGCTTTATATTCATACATTGCAAGCGTGGCAGCAGCCATATCCCCATCACCTGAAGCTATTATAAGTTTGTCAATCATGCTTGGATCATCCTCTCTTAATTCTGGTATCCACGATATATAAGCCGTCTTTAAAATTCCTTTTGCTATTGCCTCCGCCTGTTGTGCAAGCCATTTGTCATTTAGTAATAAATCCTGCTCTTTTGGATTGCTCAAGAAAGCTAACTCATGAAGAGCAGCTGGCATATTGGTTTCTCTGATGACATATAAATCATTTGTTTTTAACCCTCTATCCACTAATCCGGATGCCTTGACGGTTTCTTCCTGGATATTTCTTGCGAGGATTAATCCTGCATTGCTGCCATTGTAATAGTAAGTCTCTATTCCATTTGCAGTTTGATTTTCTGCACTATTAGCATGAATAGATATAAAATAATCTGCTTTAAAAGTATTGGCCATATCGCATCGCTTTTCTAATGACACATCTTCATCAAAGGTTCTAGTATATAAAATGTCAACTCCATGTCTTTGTAAATGTTCCCCAACCATTAAAGCTACTTTTAAAACAATATCCTTTTCAGGAATTCCCTTGGTTCCTACTGCCCCTGGTTGTTTACCCCCGTGGCCCGGGTCAATACATATTTTCATATCATCCCCCCCTCTACTTTTTATAATATGCAATAAAATAAGGCATGCTTTTATTGCACGCCTCCTTTTACCCTAAAATAAATTTTTAACCCCTCCTTCCTACTTAAACAGCTCATCCTTAATATCGTTTACGTCGTCTTTGACGATTTCAACAATATTGAGTTTTTCTGTGAGCTCCTTTATAATTTCCTGATATTTTGCCTCCCTCTCATCTGCTTTTTTATCTCTCACCTCCTGCTTTTTAAGGACATAAAAAAGCAGCGTTACGAATAACGCCGCCCATATGCCTTGGGATGCTGCTAGCTTTAATACTTCTGTTTCCATCAATGCACCTCCTGCTATTTAAATTAAAAGGAGCCTGATTTCTCAAGCTCCTTGATATGGAGAACTTTATTTATTTTCTATTGGAATTATTCTAATTGCTTTTGGATATCTAACGGTAAATCCTGTTTATTGATTATGTCATTAGCCATAGAGGGTGAAAAACCATCCAAACGCATTTTGAGCGTATATGGTATCGAAGGAACTCCAGAGTTATATACAACTTTTATAAAATAGTCTAACCATGGCTCTTTAGGAGCATAAAAGTTTGTAATTTTCTTGACGCCATTCTGCTCATAAGCTTGGTATATAACATTTCCATCTTCATCGCATATATACATATCCACATCAACATTAGGATCAGGATAAAGCTCAAAAGTAAAAACTCCGCCTATAGTAGAAGCGCTAACCCTCGCAAGATCTATTGTATCGGCAGATGAAACTACCCCGAATATATTTTGGACTTCCCCATGTTCTGTAAAATCCCATACACCACGGGTTTCATCTACTGTATTATTTGGTTCCTCTTCTGGCCACCCATAACTAACTGAATCTGCATAAGCCACAGAAGCAACAAGCAGTACCAATGCAAGTATTGTTGACAGCGCTATAATTAATCTTTTCTTCATATCTTTTTCTCCCTTTTATTCTAATTTTTAGAGATAAAAGATCTTCCATCTCAACATATTCGTAATTCGGAATATTCCACGTCTTAATTGTTTCATAAATTACCAATACTGTAAATTATTATCATATTGCAATAATCAATACGATATACCAGATATCAACCTTTTCTATAAATACTTTCTATTATTCATGGAAAATAGATATCATTTTTTGGCTTTATTGCAATTATTTTAACCAAACATCTTCATCTAATAAATAAGAGTTTTGCCCCTTCTCGTTTTTCCACCCTAACTCACTAACTTTTGGCATTTAAAAAAGCCTATGGCCATCCACAGACTTTGAATTTATCCTTATAAACTCTCTTGCTATATAGGTTGAATTAATTTTTAATACAATTACAATATACAGCATAGCCTCGAATACCGGCTTCTGGTTCCATGTTTATAGCATCCAGAAAAGCGTTTATATTTTTTCTGATTTCAGGAACAGTTTTATAAAAAACATTGTAAATGACCTTTTCTTTAAGCTACTTCCACAGTCCTTCAACGAGGTTTAAATCTGGGCTGTAGGGCGGTAAATACATCAACTGCAAACGATCTTCATTCTCTTTTAAAAAGGTTGAAGAAGCTTTGCATGGTGAATACGTGCATTAATCCAGAATCATAACAGTTTTACCGTTCCCGTTCCTTAACAACTGTAGTAAACCAACATTATTCGAGGCTGAATTTATTGTTAATAGCGTTATATACAAAACAAAAATTATATTCTTTATCAGCTGCTATTATTGAGGTATTAAAAAATGGTGGGATACTATTTATTGACGAATTTGATACTAATTTGCATCCCGAATTAACAGAGTATATTATCAGTTTATTTAATTCAATAAATAATAATAAAAATGCCCAACTTATTGCTATCACACATAATCCTTTGTTGATGGATAGCAAATATATACGCCGAGACCAAATATGGATTGTAGACAAAGATAACTATGGATCAAGTGACTTGTATAGAATTACAGATTTTAATGTAATGAAAAGTTATATGCTCGGTCAATTTGGTTCTGTTCCGGATATAGATAATGATGAGGTTTTATTATAATGAGGAACAGAAGAATTGGACGAATAGTGCGCGATACAATCTTAATCGTTTGTGGAAAGACAGAAACAGAAAAAAACTATTTTTTAAGCTTTAAAGAAAAAATCAGATTAACAACAGGTAAAATAAACATAAAAGTAATCAACAAAGGTGCCTCACCACTTGAAATCGTTCAGCTTGCAATTGATGAAAAAAGAGCATCAACTTGTAGAGCTTTTAAAAGACTGGATGTAATAATGCAGGCAAAGCAAAGCCGTGTAAGTAATTTTACACGGCTTTTTTAACTCCCCCTAATAATTCATTTCTGATAATCTCTTATATGTCTGGTACCTTTCTTTCGCATGCTTTTCGGCAACGTCGAACATCTCATTGGCAATATCCGGGAAAGTGCTCATAAGGGACGTATAGCGAATTTCTCCGTTTAAGAAATCCTTAAAGGAAGCTGCAGGCTCTTTGGAATCCAATATGAAAGGGTTCTTTCCTTCATCTTTTAGCATTGGGTTATACCTGTATAAATGCCAGTAGCCTGCTTCAACTGCCTTTTTCTCTTCTGCCATGCTGGTGCCCATGCCGGATTTTATTCCATGGTTTACGCAGGGCGAATAGGCAATTATAATGGACGGTCCCCTGTAGCTCTCAGCTTCGGTTATGGCCTTTATGGTCTGGTTCATGTTGGAACCCATGGCTATCTGGGCTACATATACATAGCCGTAGCTCATGGCCATCATTCCTAAGTCTTTCTTGCGGATTTTCTTTCCCGCTGCGGCAAATTTGGCAACTGCTGCCGTCTGGGTGGCTTTTGATGACTGGCCTCCTGTGTTTGAATACACTTCTGTATCCATTACCAGTATGTTTATGTCATCGCCTGAAGCCAATACATGGTCTAAGCCGCCGTAGCCGATATCGTAAGCCCAGCCGTCTCCGCCTATTATCCACTGGGACCTCTTTATAAGGTAATCCTTTTTGTCCAGTATTTCCTTTATTATATCGTTGCCGCTGTAATTATGTCTTTTTAATTCTTCCAGTATTTTTTCCGCTGCTGTTTTTGAGCCTTCGCCATCCTCCATGTTAACTATCCATTCATTGAAGGCTTCTTTTAGATGAGTGCTTATGGGAGACTCCATTGCCTTTCTCATGAGGAGGGCAAGCCTTTCCCGTATCTGCTTTACTCCAAGGTACATGCCGTATCCGAATTCCGCATTATCTTCAAAAAGTGAATTGGCCCAGGCCGGACCCTTTCCTTGGCTGTTGGTGGAATAGGGCACCGAAGGGGCACTGGCACCGTAAATTGATGAACATCCTGTGGCATTTGCTATCATCATCCGGTCGCCATAAAGCTGGGTTAGAAGCTTTATATAGGGTGTCTCGCCGCAGCCGGGGCAGGCTCCGTTAAATTCAAACAGGGGACGTAAAAATTGGCTGCCTTTCAGGGTGTTTTTATCCATCAGGCCAGGCTTTTCCTTCATGGTAAGGCCGTATTCCCAGTTACCACTTTCCATATTTATCTGTTCTTCTGCTTCTTTCATAACCAGAGCCTTGCCGGGTGCCGGGCATATATCGGCACAGTTGCCGCATCCTGTGCAATCCAGGGGGCTTATTTGTATTCTGTAGCCATAACTTTCAAGACCCTTACCAACTGCCTTTTTGGTTTTAAATCTTTGAGGAGCTTCTTTTTGTTCTTCCTCGTCCAGAAGATATGGCCTTATTACGGCATGGGGGCATACATAGGAGCATTGGTTGCACTGTATACATTTATCAATTTGCCATTCCGGCACCATGACTGCTATGCCCCGCTTTTCGTAAGCAGTTGTGCCGGTAGGGAAGGTGCCGTCTTCCATTCCCTCAAAGGCGGACACGGGAAGTTCATCTCCTTCCTGCCGCTCCATAGGCCTTTGAATGCGTGTCAGGAAATGGGACGCTTCGCTTTCAGAGGAGCGCCACGAATTTAAAGCAGGGACATCCCTTTCCTTGTCTTTCTCATCTTCCGCATTGGCCCAATCTAAAGGAACTTCAACCTTTATTAAGGCTTCAATTCCTTTATCCACGGCAGTTTTGTTCATTTCAACAATTTTATTTCCTTTTTTACCGTAGGTGTATTCTATAGAGTCCTTAAGATATGTTACCGCATCCTCCAATGGCACCACGTTGGCAAGCTTGAAAAATGCTGCCTGCATTATCATGTTTATCCTGCCGCCTAAGCCGATATCACCTGCAATTCCTATGGCGTCTATTATATAAAAGTTTATGCTGTTTTTTGCTATATACCTCTTCAGCTGTGCCGGCAGTTTTTTCTCCAATTCTTCAACAGGCCAGGGGCAGTTTAATACAAAGGTGCCGCCCGCTTTCAAGCCCTTTAAAATGTCGTACTGATAGATGAAGGCCTTGTTGTGGCAGGCTATATAGTCGGCATCATAAACCAGGTATGGAGATTTTATACGCTTGCTGCCAAACCTTAAATGGGATATGGTGGTGCCGCCGGATTTTTTGCTGTCGTAGGAAAAATAACCTTGAGCATAAAGGCCGGTGTTATCTCCTATTATCTTTATCGCCGATTTATTGGCACCGACAGTCCCGTCAGAGCCCAAGCCCCAGAATTTGCAGCTGATTGTGCCTTCAGGGGTGGTTCTTATTATATCCTCCTCTTCCAGGGATGTATTTGTGACATCGTCAACGATTCCTATGGTAAATCCATTTTTGGGATGAGGCTTTTCAAGGTTCTTAAATACGGCAAGTATCTGGGAAGGCCGTGTGTCTTTAGAGCCCAGGCCGTATCTTCCGCCTACGATTAAGGGTTTTTCTTTCATGTTATAAAACATGTTAACTACGTCAAGGTACAAGGGTTCTCCGGATGACCCCGGCTCCTTTGTCCTGTCCAGCACTGCTATTTTCTTAACTGATTTAGGCAGCACATTAAAAAAGTATTGAGAAGAGAAGGGGCGGTATAGATGAACATTTATAAGCCCTGTCTTTTCTCCCTTTGAATTTAAGTAATCCACTACTTCTGAAATTGTATCGCATACAGAGCCCATAGCTATAATTATGTTTTCAGCATCCTCGGCTCCGTAATAGTCAAAGGGGTGGTATTCCCTGCCCGTAAGCCTCTTTATCTCCTTCATGTACCCTTCCACTATGTCAGGCAGCGCTTCAAAATACCTGTTTGCTGCCTCCCTGCCCTGAAAATATATGTCCGGGTTCTGGGCTGTACCCCGGGCTACGGGGTGGTTGGGGTTTAATGCCCTTTCCCTGAACTCTTTTATAGCTTCGTAGTCGGCTAGCTTTGCCATATCCTCATGTTCTATGACCTCAATTTTTTGATATTCATGAGATGTTCTGAAGCCATCAAAGAAATGTATAAATGGGAGCCTTCCCTTTATGGCGGATAAATGAGCAACACAGCCTAAGTCCATAGCTTCCTGTACGTTTGATGATGCTAAAAGTGCCGCACCGGTCTGACGGCAGGCCATTACATCCTGATGATCGCCGAAAATGGACAGGGCATGAGCCGCCACCGCCCTTGCCGATACGTGGAGCACTGCAGGCAGGAGCTCTCCTACCATCTTATATATGTTTGGTATCATCAATAAAAGTCCCTGGGATGCCGTATACGTGGTTGTCAGTGCCCCGCCCTGCAACGATCCGTGCAGCGCTCCTGCCGCTCCTGCTTCCGACTGCATCTCCACAACTTTTACATTTTGTCCGAAAATGTTTTTCATTCCATGGGCAGACCATTCATCAACGCCTTCAGCCATGGGGGATGACGGGGTTATTGGATATATTGCGGCCACTTCGGTAAAAGCGTATGAGGCATGGGCTGCCGCCTGGTTTCCATCCATAGTCTTCATTTTTTTAGCCATTGTATTACCTCCGGGGTTATTTGTATGGGGACCCTTCTAGGTTGGGGATATACTTGCGTTGGGCTGTTGCATTTTAAACAACGTAAATGAATTGTGAGAGTTCTTTAAAAGTTCTTTGTGACGCTGCCAAAGATACACTTAGAATTTTAGATTGTTTGAGCGGAGTAAAGTTTAAAAATTCTTGTGTTTTCAAGGCAGGGAGCCTTAGAACCTGCGGAACTCGAACATAGCAATGCAGTGTTAAAATGCAACAGACCTCTTCCTTAAATGTGTACCATTACTTAAAAAGTGCCCCTGTCTTATGTTATTATTTGTCTTTATAGAATTAAAATTCATATAAGTTATGTCTACAGATTTTATATATGTGTTATATGAGCTAGACTATGGCAGAAACACAACTTTAGTTGTGTCTCCCCTTCCTATTTACTTGATATTTTGCGCTTATTGTGATAGATTAGATATTGAACTCTAAATAAGTATATATTTGGTATTTCTGTCTTGAATAGACTTTAACATGACTTTCATCACTCCAAAATTTGCCCAAATTAACTCATATGACAAATATCCGGGGAAAGAAGAGATACTATGGAAAAAAACAAGTTATTTTACAGTAGTGGACAAGTAAAACGTCATATGATTTTTGCAGGCAGATTATTATTATTGCTTACGGTTATAGCTGCTTTGATAGTCAGCAGCGTGCAAAATTATCTGTTCTTTCATACCGTAGTTGAATTTTTTTGCATAGTAATGGGTTCCAGCTTGTTTTTCATCTCCATGAATGCTCACAGAATTTCAGAAAACAGAAGTTTTGATTTTCTCGGCATGGCCTATGGATTTATAATTATATTTAACGTGCTTCATACCCTTGCTTATGTGGGAATAGGAACTTTCTCCGATGATACTTATAATATGTCGGTGCAGTTTAGGATTGTTTCTGCTTATTTTGAAAGTATATCTTTTTTAGTCTTCTCCACATTGCCCCATAAAAAAGATAATATACAAAAAATCTCATATGGTTTTTCAGTTCTTTCGGTGCTCTTTATTTTCATCATACGGATTTTAAGAGTGTTTCCCGATTGCTATATAAGCGGTGTTGGACAAACACCCTTTAAAATAACAAGTGAAATCATCGTTTTATTTATGTTCTGTCTGTCACTGTACAGGATTATTAAGAACAAAAATAAATTTCAGTATAAAGTGTTTACATTGTTAACCCGATCCGTTGCATTGATGATTATAACGGAAATTCTTTTTACATCCTATGCAACCCCTCAGAGCCCTGTAAATGCGGCAGGCCACATATTTAAGCTTTTTGCCTACATTTTTATATACAGGGTGATGGTAGAAACCAGCTTGAAATCGCCTTATGTACTTTTAAAAAGGATGAATTCCGAGCTTAAAAGTGCTATTGCTCAACAGAAGACGGCAGAAAATGAATTGGGTATTCAGAGGGCATATTTCCAGCAGCTTTTTGAAAGCTCCCCCGAAGGAATCGTAATTTTAGACAGCAAGGATAAAATTATGAAGATAAACAAAGGCTTTGAAGGCATATTTCAATTTAGCTCGGAAGAAATTGTCGGAAAATACTTAAATGATGTAATAGTACCCTCCTATTTGCATAGTGAGGCTACGAATTATAGTTCAGAGGTATTAGACGGAAATGTGGTTCAGCACGAAGCTGTAAGGATAAGAAAGGACGGCAGCTTTGTAAATGTTCATATACTTGGCTATCCCGTTGTAATCGAAGACAACCTTGAAGGTATTTTCGGCATTTACAGGGATATTACAGAACAGAAGAAGGCAGAGGAAAAGATTTTTTATTTGAGTTTTCACGACAAGCTTACAGGGCTTTTCAATAGAGCATTTTTTGAAGAGGAATTGAAGCGTTTGGACACAGACAGGCAGCTCCCCATAAGTCTTATAATGGGAGATGTAAACAACTTAAAAATGGCTAATGATTCTTTCAGCCACTTAGAGGGTGACAGGCTTCTTGTGAGCATAGCCAATATTTTAAAGGAGTGCTGCCGCAACGAGGATATAATCGCGAGATGGGGCGGAGATGAATTTGTACTTTTACTGCCCCAGACAGGCGGGGATCAGGCTCAAAGGATTTGCCAGCGTATAGTTGCTGCCTGTCGTGAATGTCGTGAAGGACATATACAGCCAAGTATTGCTTTAGGCATGGCCACAAAGACAAACAGCGAACAAAATATAGAAAAAATCTTAGGGGAGGCTGAGCAGATGATGTACAAAAACAAGCTCACAGACCACAGCCGCAATTACCGCATCTCCATTGCATCCCCTGAAAGCCCCATTACCGATGCAATGGATAATGCAGTTACTTAATTTATAAAAAGATTTTGCAATTTTTTAATAATCGGTGTAATTGTGGGAAGAATATAAGTAAATCTTAATAGATTTGCTAGTTAATGTTTTAGGAGGTTACCAAATGAAAGGTACAGTAAAATGGTTCAACAATGAAAAAGGCTACGGTTTCATCACCGCAGACGACGGAAAGGATGTTTTTGCACATTATTCCGGTATATCCGGCGAAGGATATAAATCCCTCGAAGAAGGCCAGCAGGTAGAATTCGACATAACCCAGGGAAACAAGGGTGACCAGGCAATCAACATAAGAAGAGTTTGATTTTTCTCTGGTTCATAGAATCTATATAAAATTGCGGCTAAAAAAACGTGGTGTCCGTGGAAGGACACATACGTTGGGGACACAACTTTAGTTGTGTCCCCTTTAATTAAGCTGTGTCTTCAATACAGACTGCGCCCCAAGCAAAAAGAGAGTATTGGCTTTACCCTACTCTCCTTTAAGTTATTCCTTTTCTTAAGTATTCACGCTGCTTGTTTAATATGTATTGTTCTATTATATACCTTACTTTTTTAGGTATTTTAGTAAATTGTATGCCTGTCTGATATAAGCCGTGTCTTTCTTCAGAAATCTCGCACCTTACCACCTTGCCTTCTATAACCTCGCGCTCTATGCCAGGTATGTTTATCAATATACTGACATTCGAATTGACGATAAATAATTGGTTGGATGCCAATTTTATCCCTCCGCCGCTTATATCAACAGTTTCAAAATTCTTGATGATTTTTTCGGAGTTTTCCTCTCCAGCCGGATGAAATCTTATAACTACAGAAACCATTGCATTCAGCCTGTAATAATTTCTCCTCTGAATTTTATATATTTCGGAAACTCTTTTTAATTTTATTAAAATGCTTTCATTGGATTTTTGCCTTCCCATAACTTCCGCTTCAAATGTGTATATCGAAAACTTCAGATTATATATTACGCGTACGATGTCAGAGACAGAGAGCAAAGAATAAGTCCTTCTGCCAACAGGAGCAGTTATTATATATGTCGTATCGTCTATCACTTCTTCTATTTTACTGTAATATAAAGCTCTCTCACCATTCTCAGCCACTTCAATTTCGATTTTTTGCCCGCTCCTTAAATTATTATGGATCTTCATTTTCTTCACTTCCTTTGTATAACAGTACAAGTTTATGTTATCAGTTTAATCAGCTTTATAATTTATATATTTATCAACGAGACATTTTATTAAATAACATTTTAACATAATTTATAAATTACAAAAAGTATTTTCCAATAATTTAACACTATATAAATAATCATTATTTTTTAATATTCATTAAAATATATGTTGATTTTAGTACGTATTTATCATATGATTTTTACAAAGCATAACCTTTTAGGTGGATATATTACATTATTATTAAGGAGGTACAATTATGACCAAACTCAGAGAGGTTTATAAATGTAATGTCTGTGGTAATATGAATGAAATGGTACATGCAGGAGCAGGCACAATGGTTTGCTGTGGAAAAGATATGGAGCTTTTGAATGAAAACACTGTTGATGCCAGCCTGGAAAAGCATGTTCCCGTCATTGAGAAAGTTGATGGCGGAGTATTAGTTAAAGTTGGAAGCATCGAGCATCCCATGGAAGAAATACATCACATTGAATGGATAGAGCTTCATACCGAAAATTATGTTTACAGAAAATTTCTGAAGGTAGGCGAAAAACCCGAAGCTTTGTTCAATCCCACAGAAGAACCCTTATATGCAAGAGAATACTGCAATCTTCACGGTTTGTGGAAAGGTTAAGACTGGGTATACCCAGTCTTAACCTTTCCTTCGTTCTGGGGCCGGTTCATTGCTGCATTGTAATGAACCGGATCCAAGCGTTATTTAGGGTTTAAAATATATACTATAGGGTCTTTGAATATCTTGTTTACTACTCTTTTGATATCCTCTTTTGTCACCCTTTCAATTTTTTCAAGCATGTTCCGGTATTCCATGGGATCGTTGTATGTAAGTTCTCCGTCTAAAAGATAATCAATCATATCCGCGGGCGTTTCTTCTGCTATGACAACATCCGTTATGAATATATCCTTTAAAAGCTTTAGGCTTTTTTCATCTATAAGGCTGTCATCATTTTTAAATTTCTCCAGTACTTCATCGATAATTTTCAAGGTACTTTTAAGGTTCTCCCCGGATATTCCGGCATATATATAAAACAGCCTTATGTTTTCCATGTAATCCATATCGCTGTATATGCTGTAGGCCAGGCCTTTTTTCTCTCTCAATTCCTTAAACAGAATGGAATTTGCCCCTGCACCCAGCTTTTTGTTTATAATGGACAATGCAGCATCTTCTTCACGGGTTAAGCCATTTATATCAAATCCGTAAATTACATGAGTCTGCCCCAGCCCTTTTTTATAGCCTTTAACATTTTTATTTTTAACCATGGGGCTTTGTCTTAAATTTAGCTGAGCTTTTTCACCCTGCCACATACCAAAGTACTTTTCCATTAAAGATACTATCTCTTGATGTGTAAAGGAGCTCACTATGCAAACAACCGCGTTCCGGGGTATGTAGTAGGCTTTGTAAAACTCCTCCAAGTCCTTCACTTTTATGGATTTCACGCTATTTGTTGTACCGGCAATATTGAATTTGTGCCATTCATCGGGAAAAGCAGCTTTATATAACCCAAGGTAGGCTACATCCTCGGCATCGTCTTTTGCCATTTTTATTTCTTCTATGATAACCTTTTTTTCAAGCGTCAATTCTTTATTTGGAAAGGTGGCATTTTGAAGCATATCCGACACCAGCTCCAGGCAGTCTTGTGCCCTGTCCTTCAGTATGCTGACCGTCATTACGGTATCTATATATGTTGTATATATATCCAAATCTCCCGCCAGTTTTTCCACATCGTCATTTAATTGCTCTACGGTTCTTTTGGCCGTACCCTTAAAAAGCATATGTTCAATCAAATGTGATATTCCGTTATTTTGCCGTCCCTCATACAGCGACCCTGCCTTTATTCCAACTCCCATGGAAAATACTTCGCTGTCCCTCTCAATAGTTATTACCCTCAAGCCATTCTGCAATACTGTCCTGTCAATTTTCATTTTCCTCATATTCTACTCCGCCAATCTTTTTATCCTCTATCTATAATATCATTATTATCCACTTTTTCAACTCTAAACACAGTCTGGTGATGGCAAAGAGCTTATCGTCCGGAAAACCTTCCTGATTTTAACGGCCGCGCTCTGCCGCCCTGGCTCCGCTTATCGCTTCTTTGCCATCACCAGCCTTAATACTTTTTAATCTGCTTAATTTTCGCGTATACTTTATGTATAGCAAAAGGAACATGGAGTGTATATTATACGTCATATATGGTATGATATTAAAAACCCTAATGGAGGGATGGAAATGAAGAAAATTTTGATAGTAATGTTTGCCTTTTTGATGATATTAACATCCTGTACGGTTAATGGAGGGCCGGCAAAGAACCCGCCGGATACAGATTCCTCTGGGACAAAGGAGGAGCCGACACCGACGGTAAAGGCTTATGACGTTTATGATTTATTTCCGGAAGTGCTTAATAAGCATATGGTTTACAATGGAGAAGGAAATGAATTTGCAGAGCATGAAACCTATGTGGATTTTGTGAGAGGTAATGTTGTGCAAATACGGGATATAAATCCCGGAACAACTATGGCAAAGGTTTATGAGATAGGTGACGGGATTGTAAGGTTGGTATTTTCACAGGGTGAATCCTATGAAGTTAAGGATTATACAGCCTCAAGAAATAAGGATGAAGTTATACTTAAAGAGCCTATAGCTGTTGGTACCGAATGGACTGTAAATGACGGCGCCACAAGAAAAATAACGGCAGTGGATATGGATGTAACTGTTCCTGCCGGAAGCTATAAATGCGTGGAAATCACAACGGATAACAAAGACTCCATAGACAAAAGTTATTATGCCCCCGGTATCGGCCTTGTAAAAACAGAATTTACCTCCAAAGAAGGCAACTATCTTGTTACAAGTGAACTGGAAAAAATCGAATAAAATAAAGCTCCTCTTGTGAATCACATGAGGAGCTTTTTAACTTTAAGCTTCTTTATCAACATTGCTTAAATCTATTTCAGCCTTTAAACAGCGGCCTAATATTTTAATTTCTTTGATGTGCTTTGTCTGAGTTTTTAATTCTCCCTGGTTTGATAACAAAAGAACTTTTTCTCCATCCAGTTTTTTAAGCATTCTGACGGCTTTTTTACCCTCATTTTCAATATAATAAATCCCGCTGGTGGGAGCTTCCTGGTTTAGAAGGGTCATAAGCCAGTCGCCTTTTTTTATTCTAAATCCGGATAAAGAGTTATCTCCCATAACTATGTATACAAGCTTTTCGGGATTGTAGCCCTCCACCTTTTTATCTATTATAGGCAGATGCTTAAAGGATACTACCGTTTTCATTTCTATATCGTATACAGGCACATCTTTTATAATATTTAAAAAGGCTGACTGCCATTCCGGGGCTATTACTTTTTTCTCCGGGATACTTTTCTCTCTTATAGCCGCCGCGGGCGCAGCTGTGTCAACCCTATCCTCGCTTTCATCCCAATAAAGGGGTTCATCAATGCCGGCGCCTAAAATACCGGTAAGCTTTTTTAATAAGGCATCGCTGACTACCTTTTTCCCGGATTCAATGTCAGTAATATATGTTTCAGACACACCGCACTGCTTTGCCAGCTGTTTTACCGTCATGCCCTTTTTCGTCCTAGCCTGCTTTACGCTTTCACCGATTCTGCTCATCAGTATCACTCACTCCTGTTTGTTTCTCTTCTGATTAATTTAAACCATTTACTATTATATCATAAAATTTGCATAGCAAATTTTATGTGGCAATGATTCCCAAGGAATCATTATATCATGAAAATTATTTCATAATTTTCATATCGTAATAAATCCCTCGGGATTTATTATATCATAAGTTTTACTATGTAAAATTCATGGCTAATGATTTCAAATGGCAAATCCATTTGAAATCATTATACATTATACGCTTGGTATTATTAAGATTTTTTTAAGAAATGCGAAGCTATAATTATTAGTAAAAAAATGCAAAATATATTAGAATATAGATGAAAGAAAAAAATTGGATTTTTTATCAGACTTTTTAAAAGTTTTTTCGTCTAATATTATGTCGAGGTGTTTAAATGAAAATCAATGCAGATCTTTTTAGCTTTATCGAAGATAATTCCTTGCTTGAACTTATAGAGCGCAATCCTGACTTAAAGAAGTATATAGATGATGAAATATCCCGTTTAGAGGATGAAGGCATCATACATAACTGTAGCTGTCCTATGAGAAAAGCTAAGGGCTGTAGCGGCTGCAGTTCAGGTAAAAATGCCGGCTGCAGTTCAGGCTGCAGCCACAGCAATTCATCCAATCCGGCTTATTTGACTGCCTTATTGTCATCCATTTTTAATTTTTATATACCTGATGATATAAAAAACGCCATAAATTTAGGGGTAACTACGTATATAGAGTAGGACAACGTTAATATTATAGTATTGATAACGTATTTTTAACAATTTACTTATATAATTTCTTGTATAAGATACTTTTATGATTTGCAGCAAAAGTTTTACATTAATTTAATGAGGTGATTTAAAATGCCAAAGGTTCTTATACTTTCCGCGTCAACAGGCGGGGGACACAATTCCGCGGCAAACGCCATAAAGGAAGAGCTTGTTGCCTTAGGATGCGAGGTTTCTGTCGTTGACGCCATTGAGTCTGCAAGCCCCATACTTAATAAAATAGTCTCGGAAGGCTATGAAAAATCCGCAAAATACGTTCCTGTTACCTATAAAGCATTTTATAAAATATCATCGGGTAAATCCAGAAAGGAAGACCTGGATGTTTTGGTAAGGAGGATTATAGGGCGAAAAATCCTGCATCTTGTCAATGATTTTAAACCCGATGCCATCATAGGCACCCATCCTTTTCCCATGATGGCTCTAACCAGGTATAAAGAACAAGGTACAATAAATGTGCCTGTGGTATCCATAATTACCGATTACACCGCCCACACCTGCTATATCCAGAACAGCGTGGACGCTTATATAGTAGGTGATGTGGATGTATCATATATACTTAAAAATTCCGGGATTGCTCCTGAAAAAATCCATCCCTTCGGTATCCCCATAAACAGCAGCTTTTTAAATACCGAAAGGGTAAATACCGTAAAGAAAAACCTGGACCTCGACGATAAATTTACCGTCCTTGTAATGGGCGGAAGCTTCGGTGCGGGCAGTATAAAAGAGTCCCTCATGGAGCTTTTAAGCAGCCGCTATGATTTTCAGATAATAGTGGTAACGGGAAGGGATGTAAAGCTTAAGGCAAAATTAGATGAGCTGGTTGAAATTATGCGCCCTAAAAAGACTGTAAGAATATTGGGCTTCACCAAGGATGTACCCGAACTTATGACAATATCAAATGTGCTGATTACCAAGCCGGGCGGTTTAACCACTACCGAAGCCATTATAAAGGGGATACCCATGGTCATTCCATATTATATACCCGGGCAGGAAGCCGAAAATGTGGACTTTCTGCTAAATAACGGACTGGCACTTAAAACTTTTAAAAACTATCCTTTGGTTACAATTATAGAAATATTGATGGATAATCCCGAGCGTTTAAATGAAATAAAAGAGAGAATGCTTAAAAGAAGCAAGGCGGATTCTTCATTAAAAACGGCAAAGCTCACTTTAGATCTTATCGAAAGTTTCAGTAATAAGGGCCAAGTGTCTGACCTATAAGTCAGGCACTTTTTTATTGATTAAGGTTCTTAGGAAAAGTATAATTAATTAAAGACAAAAATGAAAAGGGTGTTTGAATTGGATTACAGACTAAGTGAAAACCTTTATGACAGGCTGGCCAAAAAGAAAAATGCTCTTATACAGAAGTTCTCCAAAGGAGATCTTTCAAAAAGGGAATTTCTCATAGAAAACTTTGAGCTTATTCAAAACATGAATATAAAACCTTTTACCAGAATAGACTGCTTTGAAAAAGGCTATTACAATTACCAGTATTATAATACCCTTGCCAAATACTACAGAATGGAAGCTGATTATGAGAAAAACAATATGAAGCATCCTGAAATATACAAGGAGTATATCGATAAGTCCAACTTTTTTTACGGCAAAAAGGATAAAACAGTCCTTAAGGTGCTGGAATTAGTAGACTTTAAAAAGGTAGATGCTTATTATATCAAGGTTAATTCCACTTATCTCAAAAACCGTCTCATTGAAATAGTCATGAGGGATTATGATAATGTCATTTTCCACACCCGTTCCCCCTATATTGCCGAAAGATTGATTTCCGAAGGCATTTTGTACGACGAAGTAAGAAGGTCCGTAATTGATTCTTATATTAATCAAACGTATTAAGAAGGGCTGCTGCATTTAAAATAACGTAAATGAGCATTGTGAGAGTTCTCTCTAAAGCTCTTGGTGACTCTGCCAAAGATATTACTTAGAATTTTAGATTGTTTGAACGAATGAAGTTTAAAAATTCTTGTATTTTAAAGGCAGGGAACCTTAGAACTTGCGGAACTCGAACACAGCAATGCAGTGTTTTAAATGCAGCAGCCCAAGGTTAAATCCCTTGAATTGTCTCTTTACACGTTTATAATCTTGACATACGACCGGGACACAACTAAAGTTGTGTCCCGGTTTATAAGTTAAGGAGAGAGTATAGATGAACAAACACTATTTTTATATTTTATTTTTCCAGTTCTTTATATGCCCAGGACCACATGCTTGCATGTCTTGCTTCATCTTCTGCTGAGATTTTGAAGAATGCTGCCAATTCGTCCTGCCCTTCTGACAACGCAAGGGAGAACCCTTCTGTCTTCATCTTATGAGCACCTTTTTCCGCTTCAATCATTTTGGCCACGAATTCCTTAAGATCTTCCTTGGTCTTTCCGATTTCACCGCTTCTGTAAAGGTAATTTGCTCCATGGTATGCTTCTTCCATTGCTATGGTCCTGAAAGTTTCTGCTACATTTGCATATCCCAATTTATCGGCCAAAAGGGCTGCTGCTAAGTAATGTGTTACTTCCCAGGTTTCACCTTCAATCTGGGCGTTTACATAGTCTTTTAAGGATTTACCCTCTTCACCTGTAATTTCAGCAAATTTTGATCCGGGTACTCCGCATACCGGACATTTATCAGGGGCAGCTGCTCCTGTATGAACATAACCACAAACTCCGCATTTCCACTTTTTCATAATTATACCTCCAAATATATTTTCTTTATTAATAATAATTATCCGTTCGATGTTTTTATTTTAATAGATAGTGAATAAAAAATCAATACCTTTTTTAAAAAATTTCATTAAAATTTAAAAATTAATTTCTACATCCTTCCACTTACCTTCATCCATTACAAACTGGCGGAAGGGTATATCCGCTCCGTTAGTGATTCTAATAAAGGTGAACCTGTACTGCTTTCCGTCCTTGCCCTTTGCAATTATGTTGCTGAAATATCCGTCATTTTCCATATTAAGGACTTTGTCAACTATATTAAGCTTATCTCCATAGATAAATTTAACGATAGAATTGGCATCATGATGCCACCCGTGATATGCATGGGATAAGAAATCCTCAGGGATAAGCTCTATGGAATGTATCCTCCAGCCGTTATTGCCGTCTTGATTAAGCGTTATATAACCGTAATAATAGGCAAAATAGGTTTTGCCCAATGTGTCGGAGCCTTCTATTGTCTCAATCTCCACAAAATACCGCGGGCTTATGCTGTTTTCTGATTTTACCGAAGGGCCTTCGGCCATTTTTAAAAGATTGATATGACCTATACTTTCAAAGGATTTAAGGAAGCTTTCATAAGTCATGGCTTTCTTTTTATCCTCGGACAAAAGCTTATAGGCTTCGGGATAAGGTGCGGTGCCGTATCCTATGCTTCCCATGCCTCCTTTTTTGCTTCCCATATTGGCTGCATCGCTTATAATATCAAAATATGCCCTGACTACATCATTGGATGCCTGAAATACTTTAGGCAGCTCAGCCCCTTCCTTGTTAAAAAAATACTTTTTATCCATTACTTTTTCCTTTGACGGCCGAAAGAATCTCTGTATGTAATCATCTTCCTTTTTACTGTCGGCCCCATCAAAAACTTCAAGCCCGAATAATCCTTCCTTGATTATTGTACCGCCCATTACACTTTTTATATTATTTCCTGTAATTTCTCTCACGTATCTTATTATGGAAATATTTAAAAATATTAACATTACTGATATGAGTACTGCTATAGGAACCCTGGAATTAATTTTTTTCATGGCTCATCCTCCAAAATTATTTCTATAAAATAATACAAGCCGCAGGCTTTAAATATTCGTTTATTTGAAATAAAAAAAGACCGGTCATCGGTCTTTGGTTGGTAAATTCTTAAGTTGTCTCAATATTGATTGATTTTATATATATGTTTATCTCGGAAATATTAAAGGCAGTCATATATTCAATATCATTTTTGACGCTTTCTTTAACCCTTGCGGCTATTTGTGGAAGTATTGTTCCGTAGTCTATAGATATGTCCATGGAAATGATAAGCTCATCATTGGTATTTTCAACAGTTACTTTAAGTACTTTGTGAACACCGGGAATTTTCATAGCTCCACAGGATACCATGGATTTTATCACACTGTTTGCTATGGTGTATTTGCCAAGATAGCTGAAGGTAGGCCGAACAACAGTCTTTTCCATATCGTCGGATGTTTCCCTGTCTTTTTTGGTTAAGCCTTTTATGGAATCTATAAAATATCCGGAAAAATCCTTTTTTATGGCAAAGGTAGGCACGGGAATGACATGCTTTCCCTGCTCTTTTCTTATTCTGGTCGCAATATCAATTTCCCTCTGGGTTGCTATATCTTCTATATATATTTTTTGGGTTATTTCAGGAAGTCCCAGTTTTTGTGCAATTCTCTCCACCATGCTGTCCGAGGTTCCTAATATAAGGACTTTTTCAGGGCTGTATTCCAAAAGAGCCTTTTTCATGATTTCCATGTGTTCCTTATCATTAAACACAGCTCTTTTAACAGCGCCTAATTTTGTGCTTTCTTTTTTTGCCGATTTGCCGGCTATAACCTTGTTGCCGTTTATCAAAAGGCCGTCATCGATTATATATTCAATATTGTATTCTTTGGATACTTGCTGTGCCCTGTGGCTTTTTCCGCTTCCGCTTCTTCCTATGAGTCCGTAAACCTTCAAAGCGCTTACCTCCGACCTGACGAAAAGGACTCCTCAACCGGAGTCCTTCTTTTATTAATTTAAAAACATTACTCTTCTTCTACTATTTCTTCAGGGTCCTTATTAATGTAATCAAGCAATTTAGGTTCATTTACTCTGTATGTGAGAGTAAGAAGGCTGTCTAACAGATGTACGTTCTCAACTATTACACCTCTGGGTACATCAAGGTCAGTAGGGGCAAAGTTCCAAATGGCAGTGATGCCGTTTTTAACCATTACATCGGCTACTTTCTGAGCCTGAACACGGGGAGTACATATTATACCTATGTCTACTTTGTTGTCATGAAGATAATTTCTGAGATTATCTATGTCAAATATCTCTATATCCCTTATACTGAGTCCAATAAGCTTCGGATTTATGTCAAATAAAGCCTTAACCCTGAACCCCTCTTTCTCAAAATTTGAATAACCGGCAATTGCCTGACCTAAATTTCCGGCACCGGCTATAACCATGTTGTAGTTTGCATGGAGCCCCAAAATATTGCTTATTTCATTGTAAAGGTCCTTAACATTATAACCATATCCCTGCTGGCCAAAGTCTCCGAAATTATTAAGGTCCTGCCTTATTTGAGATGCTGTGAAACCTATTCTGTCGCTTAATTCCTTAGATGATATTCTGTCCACATCGTTTCTTATAAGTTCAAGTAAATATCTGTGATACTTGGGGAGCCTCCTGACTACTGCCATGGATATTTGTCTTTTATCGCCCAATTTCATCCACCTCCTATATATTAAGGATTATTTACATATCATGAAATCCTCATAGAAAATTTCATGAGGAAATGAATCTCCGATTCATTCATCATAAATATTATACACTAATAATTATTATACACTACAATACAAAAATTTCGACCTCTTTAGTATTAATTTATCATTTTTTAAGAATAATTTTAAATATTTATTTTACATTTATTATTTGATAGAATTATTATACATGTTAAAAGAGCCTTAGAAAAGCTAAATTTTTGTTATAATATCTATCGGAGGTGATATTTTTGATTGTCCTCTCTTGTAATAATATCTGCAAAGCTTATGGTACAAATACCATACTGGAAAATATCTCCTTCAGTATGCAGGAAGGAGATAAAATAGGACTTGTAGGCGTAAACGGCGCCGGAAAATCAACATTGTTTAAAATAATAATCGGTGAAATTATTGCCGATTCAGGCGATAAATATACCGCTAAAGATATATCTCTTGGATATCTCCCTCAGAACATGTCCCTTGATTCCTCAAGGACGGTCATTGAGGAAGTTTTAACTGTGTATGATGATTTAGTCAAGATGGAAGCCCGTCTAAGAGAGCTTGAAATTATGATAGCCGACGAAAAGAACATGGCAGACACTGAATATCATGAAAGGCTTATGACGGAATACTCAAACCTTCAGGATGAATTCACCCGCCGTGACGGCTATGGTTACGGAAGCTTCTCCAAAGGTGTGCTTATAGGGCTGGGCTTTACAGCCGAGGATTTTGATAAAGGGATAAATATTTTAAGCGGAGGTCAAAAAACCAGAGTTGCCTTAGGAAAGCTTCTGCTTACAAAACCGGATATTCTCTTGCTTGATGAACCTACAAACCATTTGGATTTAGATGCGGTGGAATGGCTGGAGGATTTTTTAAAGGCTTACAGAGGGTGCCTTTTTATTATTTCCCACGACAGGTTCTTTCTTGATATTGTGACCAACAAAACCTATGAGCTTGGCAACAACAGGCTGGATGAATACAACGGCAATTATTCATATTATGTGCGGGAAAGAGAAGTAAGAAAAGAGAACCTCTACAAGCAGTATAATCTTCAGCAAAAGGAAATTGCAAGACAGGAAGCTATAATTGAACGCTTCAGGTCCTACAACAGGGAAAAAAGCATCAAGCAGGCTGAAAGCCGTGAAAAGGCATTGGAGAAAATCGAGCGCATTGACCGGCCGGATAACGATCCCGAAGCAGCAAAAATGAGCTTTGAGGTAAGGATAAAAAGCGGCAATGACGTATTGGATGCCGAAAATCTCTCCAAATCCTTCGGAACAAGAACCCTTTTTAATAATTTAGACCTTTATCTTAAAAAGGGTGAAAGGGTGGCGCTAATCGGCCCTAACGGAACGGGAAAGACTACGCTGTTTAAGATGATTATGGGAGCTTTAAATCCCGATTCCGGCCATATTAACTTAGGGCGCAACGTTAAGATAGGATATTACGATCAGGAACAGTCGGATTTGGATGTAAATAAAACAGTTATTGATGAGGTATGGGATACATATCCAGACCTGACACAAACAAAGCTTCGCACAATTTTAGGCGCCTTTCTCTTCCCGGGAGAGGATGCTTTTAAGAGCATAAGCACGCTTAGCGGAGGAGAAAAAAGCCGTGTGGCTTTAGTTAAGCTCATGCTGTCCCAGGCAAATTTTCTTCTGCTGGATGAACCTACAAATCATCTTGATATAATATCGAAGGAAGCCTTGGAGAATGCTCTTTTAAATTATGACGGAACCATACTCACAATTTCTCATGACAGGTATTTTTTAAACAAGGTGGTAAACCGCATTGTTTATCTTGAAGGCTTGGCAGGCACGACGGAATACCCTGGAAACTACTCATATTATCTTGAGAAAAAAGGCAGGCCCACCAGGTTTATTGAGCAGCCCCAAATTTTGCCCGGCATGACCAAGACCGCCATGAAGGAAGAAAAACGCAAATTAAAGGAGCAGGCTCAAAGGGAGAAAAAAGAGAAAGAAATCATAAAGTCCATTGAAGAGGATATCTCTTCTTGCGAAGCTCGCATTGCCGAGCTCCACGAGTTCCTCTGTCTGGATACCATTTACTCGGATCCGGTGAAGTGCCAGGAGATTAACGATGAACTTAAAAATTTAGAATCTAAGCTCTCTTCCCTATACGAGCAGTGGGAAACTTTAGTTTAACAATGCGATTGATAGTAAACCTTCAGAACGCTGCATGTCCTAGTGTCTGTAAAACTCGGCCAGGACATAAGTCATAACTCGCTATCGCTCAAACAATGACTTATGTTGCCTGTCCTTCGTTAACAGGCACACGGACATTCCGCTATCTCTTTTGGCTTACTATCACATCTACTAGTCTTCGTTACTAATAGACTATGCAAAATTACCTCGTTAACAGCCTCTGCAGTCACTGCGCAATGTTTTGTTCATCATATCTGCTGGTACATTAGTTTGTACTTAATCCCCTAAGTTTGATAAGCTTATTTTTTCTAAGCAGTCTAGGTTGCATCATGTGCCGGTGGATTATAAAGGGGGAGTTTGACGACCATTTGGGTGCCGTAGCCGGGGATGCTGTAAGCGTTGATAGTGCCGAAATAGCCGGCGATTATGTTGTGGGCGATAGATAGGCCAAGACCGGTGCCTCTCTTGGTTTTAGTAGTGAAAAAAGGCGTGAATATTTTTTCCAAGACTTCATCGCTCATGCCTATGCCGTCGTCCTCTATAACAAAGCATACGTTGTCGTCCTCATCCCAGCTTTTTACTGTTATTTTGCCTGTGGTTTCAATAGCATCGAAGGCGTTTATGAGAAGATTGGTTATTACATCCCTGATTTCACAGCAGTTGCAGTATACATACCCGCTGGCCTTTAATTCGGTGTATATCGAAACCTTTTTACCTGCAGTCAATTCTTCTTCCTTCCACTGGGGATGAACCATGTAAATGCTCTTTAATATCAAATCGTTTATATCACAGGGTTCTTTTTCTCCAGCCGCCTCTTTTCTAGTGAATTCATTTACCCTTTTGACAATCATAGCCCCGTCCCTGGCACTTTGTTCTATCATTTGGGCATATATTTTTAAATTGGGATCATCCAGCTTTTTAATAAGCATCTGTGAAAATCCCAGGATAGGAGTCAGCACATTGTTAAACTCATGGGCGATACCGCCGGTCAATACGTTTAAGGCATTCATTTTTTCCACATGAAGAAGGCTGTCATAAATGGAAAAAAATTCAGCGCGTATTTTAAGAACGGCTGCTGCCCTGTTGCAGCAATCCTTCATGAAATCTATGCGGTCTTCAAAGGCAAAATTTTTCTTTGTTGAGGCAATATATACTATCCCTGTCAGTTTATCTTCCAGCCACATGGGCACAGTAACGGAATATACAATTTTATATTTCTTCCTCATGGCATTTAATTCATATTGACTTCCACCGTTCTCATCTAAAAGATAGCATTTACCCTGTGAAAATACTTTGTCCAATTCTATAGAAACCTTATCCTTGTTGCGAATCAATATATCCATGTAATCCCGGGGAACATTGTAGTATGTTATAAGGTCCTCGTCCAGCTTAAGGCTGCTGTTTTTGAACAAATGCATGAAACCCATTTCGCCTTTGAAGGCGGTTATGAATTGCCTTAAAAGCATAGTATATATCTCATCTGACTTTCCAATGGGTGCCGGATAAAATAAAATGTTGCTTAATAATTCAAACATTATTGCCGAGTTTTCATCATTGAAGTCCATGACATATTCCCCTTGTAAATTTTTATAATTATGGTAATATTCTTCAAAAATTTACTATTTCCTCCATAATTAAATAAAAAAATTTATAAAAATAAAAATTTTTATGTTTATAAATTTACAAATTGCCGTAAAATGGCTTTTTAGTGCTATTCGGCTATTATTGCTCTAATATTTAGCTTATCCTGTATTTCTTCAAAGTTATGGCCTGTAAGGTCATAGCCACTCAAATCAAATGGAGCGGCCGGGAGAATTATTAAATCATACTCTTCTTTGGAAGCTGATAGTTTATCAATTATGTCATCCACCGTTAGAAGCCCTGCGCACATTATAGTGCCGCCGAAGTACTTATTATCCACAGCCAAAATATTAATATGACCGTCACCGAACATGGACATATTCTTTATGCCTGATTCAATAGCCTTATAGGCCAGGCGGGACGTTATAATAACGGGTTTTTTAGCATTGCATCTTTTTATGGATTTATCAATGCTTCTTATGGTATCGGGGTGAAGGTCGTAATAAAATACTGCGCCTGCCGATGCGTCACCTTCCTTTATTATTGTAGCTTTAAATTCACAATTTTTTCTTTTTATGGTTACTTTGGGATTTTGATCTTTATATATGCGGTTATAGGCATCCACTCTGGACTGAGGCTTATAGTCATTTACTTTTAATACTATGTCCCCTTTTTCCATGCCACAGATTTGGGCAGGGGAATTTCTAATAACACCGGCTATGGCAGGAGTAAGATTATTTATTTCCGGGGGTTCCACAAGTATAGGTACCCTGTACTTTTCATGGACCCTGTCTGCTATAATATTTAAGCGTTCTCTTATTTCAAAGAAATCCGCATCATACTCACTAAACTTTGAAAAGCCGGGAACATATACCCTTACAGTCTGTGCTCCGCTTTCGCTTAAAAAGGAAACAGTCTCTTCTATATCCTCATAGCCCGCTATGTCAGGCATTGCTACCAGGCTGCCGTTAAAAGCTACACCTGCATCACTTAAATGCTTTGGTGCTATGACAGCATTTTCATGGTGCTTTCCTTTAAAAAGAAGTTCTCTGCCGATTTTTGTTGAGCTGTTTAAAGATAAATTGATTTCTATAGGCTCAAATTCCTTTAATTTTCTTATTTTTTCTTTTGTCAGCTGGTTACCGCTTGTAGTTATTACTATGGGGGTGTTTTTGAATTTATTTCTTATATAGTAAAGTATATCTAATAAATCCTCCCTTAAGAAAGGTTCTCCCTCTATTATTCTGCTGGCTGATTCACCTATTACGATCCTTTTATTCTTATCTAAAAACTCACATAAATCCTTAATTTGGTTTGACGACAAATTTGGCATACAAAATGTAACAATATCCGCAGGATTATTCTTATGACTGCAGAATATACACCCGGTGATGCATTTGGAGGTTACAGGCAAGATATTAGTATTATCAATGGTTTTAAGTATATAATCATAAGGTGCGGTTTTCATTTTTTACCTCTTTTTAATGCATATGCATAATTTCTCAGTATACTTTGGTACACATAAAATATGTCGTAAATAAATTTTTTTTGTTATGTTAATGCAGTCCATCCACATTATCCACACAGTTATCCACAGATATCCACACTAGAACTTTCTAATTTTATGACTATTTTCACACTATCCACAATTGAGTTTTTAACAACCATTCTTTAAAATTTACTCATAATCTGTTTACATAATACAAAATTATAGATTATACACTAATTGCATATACAAAATATGCCTTACCGCTGACCCAGCCTTAATGAAGGGTTTGCGTTAAGACTCATATCCGATTCCCTTCCGTTTACATATTCGTAATATGCTGCCGAAGCGATCATAGCTGCATTATCGGTGCACAATATGGGAGGTGGAAAAAATATTTGTATATCGTGTATCTTAGCCTTCTCCATGAATTTTTCTCTCAGTCTTGAATTTGACGCAACTCCGCCGGCAATTCCAATTATTTTGCTTTTTTTCAAAATGGCGGCATTTATTGTCTTATCCACAAGAACGTCCACCACCGCCTCTTGAAAGGCTGCGGCAACATCCTCAACTATTATCTTTGTGCCTACCATATTAAGCTTATTTATATAATTTAAAACAGAGGTCTTTAATCCGCTGAAGCTGAAATCAAGGCTTTTATCAAGGTTTATTCTGGGGAAGTTAACGGCATCCTTGTTGCCCTGAAGCGCCAGTTTATCAATTACCGGACCTCCCGGATAGCCCAGTCCCAATGCCCTGGCAATTTTATCATAGGCTTCTCCTGCAGCGTCATCTCTGGTTCTTCCCATTATTTCAAATTTTCCGTAATCTTCGATGTAAACTATATTGGTATGGCCTCCTGACACCACCAGACACACAAAAGGAGGCTCCAGCTCTTTATGTGCCAGAAAATTAGCACATATATGGCCCTCTATGTGGTTTACGCCTACAAATTTTTTCTTTGCAGCAAAGCTTAGTGCCTTTGCCGTCGAAAGCCCTACCAAAAGGGCTCCTACCAGTCCAGGCCCGTAAGTCGCTCCTATAATATCCACATCATTAAGGGTCACTCCCGCTTTATCCAAGGCTTCCTGTATAACCACATTTATAAGCTCCACATGTTTCCTTGACGCTACCTCCGGCACTACTCCTCCGAACTTTTTATGCAGCTCTATCTGTGTCGATATTATATTTGAAAGGAGCTCTCTGCCGCCCTTAACAACTGCCGCCGAGGTCTCGTCGCAGCTTGACTCTATCCCCAATACAACATAATCTTTCCTCTCCATTTTAGTTCTCTCCTTACCCCTCTGTTTTCATTTTTAAGCCGTCAATTACGCTCTAATTCCTAGTGTCTGTAAAACTCGTATGTTTAAGGTTAGGGGACACTCCTCTTTTTATTGAGGAATGTCCTCAATTTATACGCTATCGCTCAGACAATGACTTATGCTTCATGTACTTCGCTAACAGAAACACGGCCTTTACGCTATTATTTCCAGCTTTGTTATTTCCAGCTTTGCAAATGAAGGCAGAAGTTACATAAATTATAAAGTCAGATTATTTTAATCTTTCTTATAAACATCTCTATCACTCATATAATGACTCCAGCTTTCCTCCGCTTCGTTAACAGCTTCTACAGTCCTTTCGCAATGTCCATTCATCATATCACGCCATCTCAACTTTAAAGATTCTTTTATTTATAAACAAACATCATTTACACTCTAACCCAAGTATAGAGGTTAACAGCCACATGAACATTCCGCTATAACTCCGTCTTTACTGATATCATAGCAATTTTCATTTGCTTGTTCTATATAGATTCTACACAATTCCGTTTAGATGGCAATTAATACAGTCAAAAGCTTGAAATGATATCAGTATTTATTATATTCAATTATATCCAAAGTAGCAAACTTGTATATGGAAAGGAATACAACGTAAATAGCCCCTGACTGCTGTTAATATAGTCAGAGGCTGTAGATGTACATTTTAGGACGCTGAATTTTGAACAACGCCATAGCATTGTGAGAGTTCTTTGAAAGTTCTTGGCGACGCTGCCAAAGATATTGCTTAGAATTTTAGATTGTCTGAGCGGAAGGAAGTTTAAAAATTCTTGCATTTTCAAGGCAGGGAGCCTTAGAACTTTCAGAACTGGAACACAACGAGAGGGGTGTTCAAAATTCAGCGTAAAAGTGTAAGGAGACACAACTAAAGTTGTATCCCCAAATTTGTTACCTCTCTTCGCGGAAGTAAGGGGTTCCCAAGGCCGCGGGAGGGGAGTTGTCCTTTGATTTTTTCAGTGAAACGAAAACCAGTACGGATATGGTTACCATGTAGGGAAGCATATCGATAAGGTACTGGGATACTGCAAATTTTGTGCCCTGCAATCTGAAGCCTATGATGTCTAAGCCGCCGAAAAGGTAAGAGCCTAAAATTGCTTTGTAAGGGTTCCAGGTTGCAAATATAACCAGGGCTACGGCTATCCAGCCTCTTCCTGCCGTTATGCCTTCCTGCCATGCAGGAACGTATACCAAGGAGAGGTAAGCACCGCCTAACCCTGATAAGGCACCGCCTAAAAGTGTGTGAATGTATTTATATCTTGATATATTAATTCCCGCGGCGTCGGCTGCTCCGGGGTTTTCGCCGATGGAGCGCAAAGTTAAGCCGGGCCGGGTTTTGTAAAGATATAGCCCTAATAGTATTGCTATTATATATCCTAAATAGATGTAAGGATCCTGGCTGAAGAAAATTCTTCCCAGGAATGGGATATCACCTAAAAGTGGTATTTTATAGGGCATGAAATATGCCTTAAGGGCCTGAGGTACCATTTTCCCCCCCAGAATTTTACCCATGTAGCTTGCAAAGCCCTCACCGAATATACTGAGCGCCAGTCCGCAAACAATCTGGTTTACGCGAAGCTCTATGGTCAAAAATGCAAATATCAATGCTCCTATCATTCCGCCAAGGGCTCCTGATAAAATTGCGATAACCGGGTTCTGGGTTAAAAGCCCGGCCTGAAAGCCGCCTACGGCTCCCATGAGCATCATACCTTCAACACCTAAGTTAGTAAGGCCTGCTTTTTCGGTTATTATCTCACCTAAGGTAGCAAATAAAAGAGGAGTGCCTGCCACAATTGCTGCGGCAAAAAAGGATGCTATATAATCCATGTTATTTCCCCTCCTTGCCTGAAGCTTGTAATTTTATCATAGTATTAAGCTGCTTTTGAGTAACCGGCATGAAGTTTATAAAAAACTCGCTGCCTAAAACGAAAAACAGTATAATTCCCTGCAGCATAAGTGCTATGGAGGCGGGGATGTTAAAGGCTGTCTGAATGTATGACCCGCCCTGTAAAAGCGCTGCAAAAAGAAAAGAAGCTACAACTATAAATGGCGCTGAAAGACCGGACAGCCAGGTTGTTATAATAGCTGTGAAGCCCAGCCCCCCCGAAACTTCAATATTTAAGGTGTTGCTTACAGCCGATGCCTGAATCATTCCTGTAAGGCCGCACAAGCCTCCGCTTATTAAAACGGCTGTTATTATAGTCTTTTTTATATCTATACCTGCATATTGTGCGGTTCTTTCACTTTCACCTATTACGGAAACCTCATAGCCCAATTTGCTGTGAGTCATAACTATATACATGACAATTGCCAGCACTATAGCAATTATCCACCCTATGTGAATACCTAAGACTTTAGGAAGGATGGCTGCATCCACAAAATTAGGTATTTTCGGAAAGCCCGTCGCCTTTGGATCCTTCCATGGTCCGTATTGAAGGTAGGTCACAAATTTCAATGCCACATAATTCAGCATCAATGTAACTATAGTCTCGTTGGTTCTCCACTGGGCCTTGAAGAATGCCGGAATGAGAGCCCATATCCCCCCCATCAATACGCCTGCTATAACCATTGCAGTCAGCATTACTATCTGGGGCAGTCCAGGGAATTTAAGGGCTATAAAGCTTGCTGCAAAGGCTCCCATCATTATCTGCCCTTCGGCGCCTATATTCCAGAACTTCATTTTAAAAGCTATGGCAATCCCTAAGGATGAAATTATAAGGGGAACTGCCTTTATAACCACTTCATTGAACCTGTATCTTGAACCAAATGCCCCTTTCAGCATGGATGCGTATACCTCAAAAGGATTTTCCTTCGATATTAAATATATAAAGATTGCAAATAAAAGGAGGGCGAGGATTATGGCTGACAAGCGTATTAAGGTGCTTTTTAATTTTGATATTTCTGCTCTCTTTACGAATCTTATCATAAAGTAGCTCCCTCCATTTCTCCGGCCATCATAAGGCCGATTTCTTCCTTGGTTGCTGTCCTTGCATCCACTATGCCCGTTACTTTTCCGTCACATAGTACCATTATCCTGTCGCATAATTCCAACAGTACGTCCAGGTCCTCACCTATATATAAAATGGCTACGCCCTTTTTCTTTTCATCATTTAAAAGGTTGTATATTGTATAGGTTGCTCCCACATCCAAGCCCCTCACCGGGTATGCCGTTATTAAAAGCTTGGGATCGGATTCCAGTTCCCTGCCCAAGAGCACTTTTTGGATGTTTCCCCCCGACAGTTTTTTTACGGGGAAATTAATTCCCGGTGTCTGAATACCCAGCTTATCGATTATCTCCCCAGCTTTTTTTGCCGGCGGTTTTCTGTCTATCAAAAATCCTTTTTTATTCTGATAATCCTTGAGTATCAGGTTATCCACCATGTCCATGGAAGCCACCAGGCCCATTCCCAACCTGTCTTCGGGAATAAAGCTCATGCTGATACCCATGTTTATAATATCCCTTGGACTTTTGCCTACGATATTTTGATCCTTGTAATATATTTCTCCCGATTCAATAGGATAGAGGCCGGCTATTGTTTCGCACAGCTCTTTTTGTCCGCTGCCTGCAACTCCGGCAACACCGAGGATTTCTCCCTCGGCTATATTAAAGGACACGTTTGTAAGCGCCCTTACCTTATCTTCGCCATATACACTCAGGTTATTTACTTTAAGTATGATTTTTCCCATGTTTGTTTCCAGCCTTTTAACGGATAAATCCATGGGACGTCCCACCATCATCTCCGTCAAGGCTTTGGGATTGGTCTCATTTTTAACAACAGTACCCACAGTCTCACCGCTCCTTAAAACCGTTACCCTGTCGGCCACCGCCATAACCTCGTTCATTTTGTGGGTTATTATTATTATGGTGCAGCCTTGCTCCTTCATGTTGCCCATTATTTTAAAGAGCTTTTCAATTTCCTGGGGAGTAAGAACTGCCGTAGGCTCATCCATTATAAGTATCTTGGCTCCCCTATAGAGAACCTTTATGATTTCAACGTTTTGCTTTTCACCGACGGACATATCATATATCTTTTTATCCAGGTCGATATCCAGTCCGAAGGTATCACAAACTTCCTTTATCTTTGCATATTCTGCCTTGGGGTTTAAAAGAAAGCTGCCCTTTTCCCCCAGGATAATGCTTTCCCTTGCCGTCAAAACATCAATGAGCTTGAAATGCTGATGTATCATTCCTATGCCTGCACGGATGGAATCTTTGGGAGAATGAAAAGAAACTTCTTTCCCATAAATAAAAATAGAACCGCTATCAGGGGTGTAAATCCCTGATAGCATGTTCATAAGTGTACTTTTTCCTGCTCCGTTTTCTCCCAGCAAAGCATGGATTTCGCCGCTTCGGGCTTCAAAATTGATGTTCTTGTTGGCCAGCACCTTCCCGAATGATTTGGATATGTTATCCATCCTTATTGCTTCCTTCAGTTTATCCATGCTCACCACAATCCTTCTTAAGTATTAGTTGGTCTTACCTATTACTCCTTCAACGAACCAGTCCATGCTCCAAACTTCGTCATCAGTCATAACCTGGCCTTCTTTAACTCTTTCAATACCTGTGTTGTCCTTTAACGGTCCTTTGAATATCTTTAATGAGCTGTCGTTTATGGCTTTCTTAGCTTCATCAATCTTAGCCTGTGCGCCTTCCGGTGCATAGGAAGTCAACGGTGCCAATTCAACTATGCCATCGCTCATCGGTCCCCAATAGCTCCCGGGTTTCCAGGTTCCGCCAAGTACTTCATTTATAGTCTTAATATAGTAGCTTCCCCAATGCCAGATTGGCGCTGTCATGTATCCGCTTACTTTTTCCGGATGATCCAAGTCATATCCAATTGAGAATTTTCCTGCTTCTGAAGCAGCTATCTGTGTGGCTGTTGAATCCTGGTGCTGTGCAAGTACGTCGCAGCCCTTGTCAAGAAGCGCTTTTGCAGCTTCCTTTTCTTTAGCCGGATCATACCATGTATTTGTCCAGGTAACTTCAACGGTTGCATCCTTGTTAACTGACTGTACGCCAAGAGTAAATGCGTTTATCATTCTTATAACTTCGGGTATGGGCATTGCTGCAACATATCCTATTTTATTAGTTTCTGTCTTCATACCTGCAACTATACCTGAGAGGTATCTTGCTTCATACATTTTGCCGAAATATGTTCCTACATTTGGAAGATCAATGCTGCCTGAGCAGTGAAGGAAAGTTACATCAGGAAACTCTTTTGCAACCTTTGCAACATAATCCTGGTATCCAAAACTTGTTGCGAATATAACCTTTGCTCCCTGGTCTATCATATCACGCATTGCTTTTTCAACATCAGCGCTTTCAGGAACGTTTTCCATTATGAGAGTTTTAACTTTGTCGCCTAATGCTGTTTCCATTTCAAGTCTTCCGTTGTTGTGAGCCTCTGTCCATCCACCGTCATTAACAGGTCCTATGTAGATGAACCCTACCACCAATGGCTCTGCTGCCTGTTCTGTGGGTGTTGGAGTTGCCGTAGGTGTTCCTCCCTGCTGTGAACCGCCGCATCCTGTCAATAAAACAGATAATAAAAGGACCAGGCTTAACACTATACCGGTTATTTTTTTCATGTTTTTTCCTCCTTCATCATTTAGCCTTTTAACTTATATTCAAACTGCAGGCAAAGTTTATTTAAGCTTTATAAACCCGCAGTTTTATTCAAATATAACCTTGTTGTCCTCCATGGATTTTATTATAGCCAGGGATTCCAGCCTTATTCCCTTTTCCACTATGTGGTTTCTTCCCTGCTGAAAGCCTTTTTCTATCACTATTCCTACTCCCACGGCAGTAGCCCCTGCCTGTTCTATGATATTTATAAGGCCTAAAGCCGCTTGTCCATTAGCTAAGAAATCGTCGATTATAAGAACGTTTTCGCCTTTGCTTAAATACTTGGCGGATACAAATACGTTGTATCCTGTATTTTTAGTATAGGAGAAAACATCGGCAACATATACATCCTTGTCAAGATTAAGTGACAGAGCTTTTTTAGCAAATACCACCGGAACATTAAAGTATTGAGCCGTAATGCATGCAAGGCCAATTCCTGAAGATTCTATGGTAAGTATTTTGTCAACCTTTATATCGGAAAACCTGTTTTTGAATTCCCTGCCTATTTCATTTAAAAGCTGGATGTCTATCTGATGATTTAAAAAGCCATCCACCTTGAGTATGCTGCTGCCAATTACCCTGCCTTCCTTAACTATTCTTTCTTTTAGCAAGTCCATTGTTCGTCTCCTTCTACATTGTTTTATCTTTAAAAGATAAAACTCCCTTATGAAAAATAAGGGAGTTTACAAGCAAATATTGTATGTAGCAACACGAAATAAATCTGAACATTTTATGCATTATGCTTACAAACACCCATAGTCAGACAATTTGCGGCAGTCTGGTAGAAACACCCGGACCATATTACCGGGTATATACGGGCGAACTTTATATTCAGTTTTATTAAAAACGTTCACCTTTGCTATTGCTGTTATTATTCTATAATAACTGACATTAAAAATCAATACTTGTTTAATAATTTATTTACAAGTTTTAAAGCTTCAGTTTGCTGCCGCAGTTGGGACAGAATTTATATCCTGAATCCACGTAATTTCTGCAGTTTGGACATAATGTGTATGGCATGTTAATTTCTGTGAGCCTGCTAAAATCCACAGTATCAGCCTCTAAAAGTTCGTCTATGTAATTGTCAGGCACCTCAAAGACCCTTCTGCAGCATCTGGCTTCAAGAAAATATTTTCTCCCCCATTTAAACAAGGGCAAGAAAAAAATATGAAAGCAATTATATTCATAAAGCAATTTCATCCTGGAGTATTTGCCGCAGGAACAGCAGACATCAGTGAATTCCTTTAATTCTTTTACTTTATTTTGAATGCCGAAAATTCCTATGAAAAACATGAGCCTTTCCCCCGCTTTTTATATAGACTACCCATATTATATTACATTTAATGCATTTACGGCATTACAAATTAATTTATGAAAAAGTGAAAAATTTATTCAGTCTTGCCTGAATTTGTGGTATTATATTAATGGTGCAAACATATAATATATTTTTTCAATTAAGTTTTACATTATTATACAAGTAAGGTTGCAGCTTAAACACAAATGGATTTTAAAGCAGTATATTAAATGTAATATCTTTAGTTGGTTCTATATGGATGGTGCCATTAACCTTAGGAGTAGGTGATAGAATGAACTTATTCTTTCATAGGATTATGAGCAGAGTCGGACAATTTTTTAGTTACATATGGGAATCCATAAAGAACACTTTTAAACGATGGTTTAACAGAAAAGAATTTTTCACCATCATGGTGGTTCCCCATACACCCATTAAAAATGTAAAATCATTGAAGTTTTCCAGAAGGCTGGTATCTTCTTTCGTCATATTGAACTTCATAATGTTTTCCATAGTATGTGTCTTCGCCTTTTCTTATCATATGCTGAGCGCCAGGCTGGAAAGCAAAAAAGCCGAGTATGATTCCCTTCAGGCCATGAAGGATTACAGCGAAAAACAGTTGAGCGAGTACAAGGCCAGCGAAGATGAAATGAAAGAAAAAATCAAGGTTATACAGGACTTGGAGACCAGATTAAGGGATATCATAGAGGCCAAGGGTGAAGACACCCAGTCAAACGCCGATGATAAAGATGATTCTGAAGAATTAACCTCCTTTAAAATAGCCAGTAGGGGCATGGGGGGAGGAGGAATCCTTTACCCGGGTGAAGAGGAAGTTTTAGTGGACAACCTTCAGGGTATAGATCAAATAAGCGATACAATAGATGAAATGGCAACCAGAGTGGATGATGAAATAAAAGAATTAGATAGAGTAATAGCAGAGGCCGAAAAAAAGCTTAAGGAAATGAGAGCCAAGCCTTCAGTGCTTCCGGTATCAGGAAAGATTACCTCCACTTTTGGATACAGAAAGAATCCCTTCGGTAAGAATTACGAGTTCCACGACGGTATAGATATAGCAAATTCAAGAGGGACAGCCATAAGAGCCTCCGCCGACGGCGTTGTGACTATAGCAGGCAGGGACGGAAGCTACGGAATCTTAGTAAAAATAAACCATGGAAACGGCTACGAGAGCCTATACGGCCATAACTCAAAGCTGAATGTAAAAGTGGGACAAAGAGTGGAGCGGGGCGATATAATAGCTTATATGGGCAGCACCGGAAGGTCTACCGGAAACCACTGCCACTTTGAAGTGAGATATAAAGGAAAAGCCATTGATCCTTATACAGTTAAATAGAAAATATAGAACCGCCGGTAAAATCGGCGGTTCTCTTAATGTCTGGGGTTTTGAGAAATTACCTGCACTGCTTCGGCAAGAATAACCTGCACATCAATTTCGAACTGCTGGGTAAATTCCGCAAGCCTATAGTAGAGCTCCCCCTTTTGAGTTACTGCATACCTTGGCGGAAGATGATTCAAGGCATATGCGATTATGTCTTTTCTGCACATTTCACATTTGCAAATGTCAAGCCTTTTTAGCATATTTTCAAACATTTGTGTCACCACAGTTTCCATGTGATTCTTTATCTCCAGCTGTTCATTATCCAGTACTTTATTTTCCATGACCTACCTCCGCAAATTGATATTATATAGGAAAGATTGTAATGGTCTGTGAATTTTCACATTATTATTTCGATGTTTATTTTGTTTTTCCTGCATATATGCCATGTCTGATGCAAAAATATATAAGATCCCCTCCTGCAATATCAATCATAGACTGTTAGCGTATTCCAGGGACCTTGTTACCTCCAGATTATTTGCCTGAACTTTTATTTGCACCGGCGTATTGCTGCGTTCATGCCCATACCGCCGGCTTTTCAACGCGTTTTTACGTTTTTAAATGAAAGCCATACGAAGTATCAAATTGCTGAAGCTGGGGCCGAATTCTTACTGCGACTGCTGCCATTCATAATAAACGAGGCGAGGACAGGTTAGGCAAAAAAGTAAGCGGCAAGACATGCCACTCTCCTTTGCGCTCAAAAACTTCGGAATACCGGGTTTTCTTTCCGACTCTGCAAACCAGATTTATGCGGTTGCGGAGTCGGAGCGGATAGTGTCGCACCGACCGGCATAGCTATGGCAGTTTATACGGAAATCAAGTTTATCCATATCAGGCCCACTCCTTTGAGCTGCGGCAATAATTTCGGGTTAGAATCAAGGTCAGGCTGTTTAAATACATGCAAAAGGAGGATGCCTGTGATAATCGGCATCCTCGTATAATTGTCTTTTAGATTGCTCCGAATCCTTCTCTATAAGAAACACATGGAATTGTCCATCACTCTGATGGCTATGGCACCGGACATGCGTCCCGTGAGAGAGCCGATGCCTAATTGCCCTGTCGCTGTACCGGCAGGGATAGCACTGATGGGTATTTTATTATATTTAAAATTGTCTATGCTAAACTTAATTAGCGGCTTTGGCAGCAGCACCAGCCTCACGTTCAGCGTTGAGCTTTGCGTATTCGGCAGCCTGAGTGTCAGTCAGCTTGTAGGCGACCAGAATGATAGTGGCACCGATTAACATACATATACCGGGTATTAATCCGATTGACATCGTGAAGCGGTTCATGTAGGTGAAGGTAGCTGCAGTAGTTGCGGTGGGGGCAATATAGCCGGACCATGCTAAACAGTATCCTACAAGGGAGCCGCCCAATGCAAAGCCTATTTTAGTGGGCCAGTTCATGACGGTAAGAGCCATGGTACGGTTGTCAATGCCGGTATCATAGTAGCCGTACTCTCCGCAGTCAAGGTAGTAGTTGGCAGTGAATACGGTATAGATGTACATTGCACCCTGGCATAGGCACATGGCGACGGTCATAACAACCAGGTTTGCGCTGCCATCAGAATTAATACCAAAGGCCCAAATCGAGATGGTGCTTAAGGCATAAATGAACCATCCGAAAATCAGAGAACCTTTCTTTCCAATCTTGCGGCCGAGAGCCGGAGCAACTAGGCTGGCAAGAAGGGCACATATTGAGCGGGCGGTCATTGCCACGGTCATGAAAGCAAAGGTACCGGTCACACGGAAATAATAAGCGGTGATGCCGGCGTAAAGCTGTGTGCCGATGGTGAAGGCAGTGAAGCCGAAGAAAAGAACAAGCATCTGCTTATTGGTGACAACGGAAGTAACCATCTGTCCGACAGTTGGAGGCTTGCGCACAGAAGCAACGGACGCCTGGGGTGGATCAAAGGGAGCTGCTATCTTGACAAAGATTAAGTTGACAGTGGCGAAGGCGACAGAAAATACAGCAGCAACTATGAAGTAGCCAAGGGATGCTGAGCCGGTGATATTCTGAACAAGCTGAACAGCGGGAAGGGTCACAGCCGAGGTTATAATGGCAGTTGCGGCTGCAAACTGGCCCTGACGGGCGGTAATCTTTTTACGGTCCTCCATGTTGTGTCCGGCCATCTTAGGAATCATTGCCGCACGGGAGGTGGCATAGAAGTTCATGGAGCAGTGGAACATCATATAGAATATCATGACGATAGCCAAACGTACGGTGGCATTGCTGATAAAAGAAGATGTGTCTATCATCTGAACAATGTTACCAAAGAAAAGTGTGATGGTTAAAAGACGTATCCACGAGAGATATTTGCCTTTCTTCATGTTGCTCTGCTCAATAAAAATGCCCGCAATGAGTCCGACTAAGAAGTCAACAGTTTTGGCGATAAGCATACCGGTGCCGATAGCCACGGGGCTAATTCTTAAGTAGTCTGTCATAAATAAGGTCAGAAACGTCATGGGTACAGTGAAGGCCATTGAGTTTAAACTGTTGGACAGCGCATAAGTATTAATATGCAGGTTCGTCAGTTTTGGTGCTTCATTCATGTTACATCCTCCTAAAATCTAATATTTGAGTATAGTGTTTTCCTCTGTAACGGCGGATATTAAAGGCACATACGACCATAGGGCTCTGACGGTAAAGAGCCTTAAATGAGTTTGATGGAGACGGTGAGTGTTTGCCATGATAGATAGGCCATGGCTGGTCCGCTAAAGTGCATGAAGAAAATCAGACGCCAGAACAGGCCTTTCTGGGAGCAGCATCTTAAAATGCGGGTTTCATTCCTAAAAGGGCCTTGAGCTTTGCCATAAAATCCCGGTTAATGGCTTCGATGTCCGGGAAGCGGATCTTTTTATACCACTTCTTTGCATCGTCGATGGTGGCATGCCGAACTTGACCATAGAACCGCCAACCGTTAGGGAATACACCTGCTAAAGGCCGAACAGCTCTGAAATGCCCTTTTATCTCGCTAGGCTTCGCGGGACCAAGGTCGCAGACTTATGCTCCGGAATGTGATCAGTACTAACCCGGAATTCGATGTTTACGATATCATTGGCGGTGGTATCCACAGATGCTTGCCACTGTTTACAACCGCTTAGAAATTTTCCGGCACCGTGATGGGATATTCATTTAGTAAATATGAAAAATGAAGTGTTTGGATATGCCCAAAATCATGAATATTTTAATAGATATTGTAGTAGTAGATGTGGTGAGTGAAGGGCACTGTTGTGTTCAGAAACTCGCCGATACTCCTTAGTTTCTTAAGGTTATAGGTGATTTAAACTTTCTCCTCCTTTTCTCATTAGGCCATTAGGATAAAGAATAATGCTGTTACAAAGTACCACTAACTAACAATAATAACTGGAATTTTTTTAAAAAACAATCCGAATTGTGAATGAAGTGTTACGCCGCTTTTCATCAAAATGTTGTGTATATAGAGTTTCAGACTTATTTTTTTCTGTAAAACCATGATTAGACTGAAATTTAATTCTAAAATCCAAATAACAAATAAGAAAATGTAAAAAAACGCCCCCTATGGCGGCGGCATGTCCTGCCGTCTCTCACAGGGGGAAGCGTATGACTGAAGAGACCTCAGTCAGGTGCCGGCGCCCTTCCAAAGATCAGGGCACCTGCGAAAACGGGATAAGATGCGGACGATACATAAGCGCAGATAAAGGCTTAACTATCTGTCGCCCCCGCATTGCTGCCGAATGCAGCCCAGCTTTTCCTGAATATAAAAGGAAAGGAGGATATGCAGCCGGGTGCGCTCGTCGTCCAGATCGATCCGGCAGAGAGACTCGATGCGCTTGATTCGCACCGAGAAGGTGGAGCGGTGGATAAAAAGCTCGCTGCTGGCCTGAAGCACGTTGTAACTGTACTTAATGAACACTCGAAGTGTCTTGCAAAATTCCGTGTTGTGCTCACGGTCGTAGTTCATCAGCGTGATGAGGCTGGGATGGATCACGTCCTCCGCATTAAAGGTGCCTACGGCACTGTCGAGCATATGTTCCAGCGCGTATTTCTTAAAGCTGTAGAAGACCGCGCCGGGTTCCATCCGGGAGCCGATCCTGATGGCGGTGGCGGCCTGCTTAAGATAGGCGCGGAGGGAGAAAAAGTCGTGGCACGTCGCGCTCATGCCCGCCTGGAAGCTAAAGCCCCGCACCAGGTCGATGAATTCGGGCAGGAACTCGTCGAAATACCCTTCCGCGGACAGGGAGATGTTTACAATCCACGCGATTCCGTCCTCCAGCACGATGCCGGAGGCATAGCCGCCCTGGGCGACGCTCCAGCGGTTCTCCAGCAGCGTTACGATATACTCCGCCCGCACGGGTATGCTGCCGTTCTCACCGAAGGGTATAAAGCAGACCACATAGCTGTCGTTTACACCCCATCTGGCAAATTTCAGGGCCTCAGACACCTCGGCGTTGCCGTACTGGCAGTTGTCGCTCAGCACGGCGTGAATCACCCGCTGCATCATCACATAGCCGGGCATACGCATTGAGGAGCTGGAAAAAAGCTCGTACATCTTTTCCGCATGACGGCATATATTTTCAAAAAGGCACTCGTCTGCCCGGGTGATCTCTCTGCAGCTGTCGCATAAGGCCAGCAGCTTTCCCCGGTAATCGCTGTTATAGTAAATGTTGTAATAGAGTCCCCTCTTGTTGTGGGCGGTAACAAATCTGCGGGCGTTGGGGGCCTTGCTCACATCCTCCACGGCATCGTTCTGGAGAACGGATGCAACGAGCTCGCTCTGCACTTTGTCCGGTACGCCGTCCAGACTTGAATCGGCGCAAATAGCGATGGGTTTCAAGAAATTGTTCAAAAAAACAAAGGAATAGTCCAGTTCCCTGCGACTCTCCTCCAACAGCTTCTGCATATCCATGGAATCCCGGGATATATGTTTGAGCTGGGCGTCCCAGTAGAGCAAAGAGAGGAAAATGGTCTGTATGCGGTTGAAGAGCGCCTTCAGATCATAAGTATTCTCTACAATAATCAGGTCAAAGGAGACTCGGAGGTAATCAAAGGCGGGCGTCCCCACGCAGACAACCGCCATGCCGTCCAGTTCCTCCCCTTTAAGCTCGGCAGCGTCCGCCACATACACGCACCCTAGGGAAAGGGGTCCGTTAGTGTAGAGGAGAGGAGCTTGGAGCGGGTTGTCGGAGAGAGTACTCCTGTTTTTTTCGCATCGACAGTCTGACTTCAGTTTTTCATAGATCATGTTCAAGGTAATCATCATGGCTCAGTATCCTCCTTAAAAAATATATATCATATATATTAAATGTATAAGGAATATCGATCCAAGAGCACTAAGCAGGCGAAGAGATGGGGTTGTAGAAAATTATGTATTACATTTTTGTTTAATTTGTTCTTTTATATCGAATGATAATAGCATACTTCAACTATTCGCCGAATGCAAGAACAGCTTTCACCAAATATCGGGTTTTAATTTTACGCGGATTCTGCGCGGCAAATACTATAAGAAACGACAGTTTGACGTTTTTTCTCGTCAGCAGCCTCAGGCTTGCGGATTTACAAGCGTTGTTAATCTTGATAAAATTCTATAGTCAAGTGAGCAGGAAATGGTCAATGTCAGCAATCTCCCCAGTTTGCCATCCCGCCTGTGGTAATGTTGACGCAAGGCTACCCAAATACCAGCCAAACCGCGGCGCCAAAATTCTATAGGATAAAGGAAGATGCGAAGAATGAAAAGAGTTAGAACCGCATCGGTTCTGATGAATTTTGGGAGCAAAAAAAGCCGGGATCTTATTTCTAACCTCGGCTGAAAATGGGGGATTCTATGGCTTCAAATAAGGGCGCTATTGTGATATCAAGGGTTTCCGGCTTTTATATAAAAAGGGCACCACTTTTCAAAGGGCATTTCTGCCGTTTCAAAAAGGGCGCCACTTAATTTACGTGTTGTTTGCCGTTTTCCATGGTCAATTCTGGTTTTGACTGCTTGCGCGTTCAACTCCTGTCAGAGTGAAGCAGGAGAGCTGATAAATTAAAGAAATGAGGGCTTCTACTTTCTTGTGTAGAAGCCCTCATCAGACCGCGCAGACTCTGGCTTTTCGGCCATAAATCTTTTTTACTGGCTTTTTCTGGCAGGGGCAGTAGGACTCGAACCCACAACCAATGGTTTTGGAGACCACTACTCTACCAATTGAGCCATGCCCCTGTGACAATAACTAATATAGCACAAATCTATTTCTTTTGCAATAGAAATTAATACTATTCGACAGGTGCAGGCCCCGCTCCCTGCCCGTCGGGTGGAATGTATTTTGGCGGCTTCCTCTTTCTGTGAGTGATTATATAATCAAACAGCGTGCCTATGCCTATAACATACAGTGCCATATTTATTATGACATTAATCCAGCCTGTATATACGCCTCCGAAGGATGATGCCACTTTAATAAGCCATAATATGAGCAAACCTGCTGCAATAGCTCCGTAGGATTCATACTGCCTGCTTGTAACGGCTAATGATATTTTCCTTCCAAGGTACAGATATACCGGCACCATGCCTACTAGCATTGCAATGGCATATGCGATCCAGGCAAAGGGTATTACAACAATCCCTAGGATGGTAATTGCAAGCAATATGGAGAGTATTATCATAATCAGAGGAGAGCCTATTAAAGTCAATACTCCCAAGCCCGCCTTTCTTCCCATGTCCTGCTCTATGGATTGCGCCATTTCGTGAATTTTTTTAGGCATTATGAGGTAAACCAAAGCTGAGAACAAGAACAATACAAGATAACCGGAGAAGGATAATAAAGACCCTGTAAATCTTCCCCAGAATGTTCTGTTTCTCCCCGGCATATTGAAATCATACCTGTAGCTTCCCGGCAGCCTTTGACTTACGCTGCCGTCAATAGCTTCTACAGTATTTCCAAGAACTCTGCCCTTATCACCTACTGTTATTTTTCCTGATACGGTTACTGCATCTCCCATTACTGTGCCGTTAACTATGATATCTCCGAATAGCGTGACTGCGTTTCCCGTTACAGAACCGTTTACGTAAATATCCCCTCTGAGTGTTACCGCATCGCCTAAGATGCTGCTGCCTTCATTTACATATATATCGCCCGACAGCTTGACAATTCCGCCTTGTCTGTCGCCCGCCGAGTTTGCATATACGTATCCTTCAAAGGATAAAGAAATCAAAATAAACATGACTGCAGCAAATAATAATTTTTTCGCATATCGCATAATATTACCTCCATAAATAATGTTAGAAATAATGTTAGAAGGACACTCCTCTTAGTCAAGATTAGGGTACACACCTTCTCTTTTAGGAAATAAATCTGTGGGAAGCCGAAGGTATGCCCCAGCTTATTTTTATCTTGTGAGTCAGAGGAATATCCCGGACTAATGTTTAAAGGCTCTGTATATATTACCGTATAACCTCAATACCACTGCTGACATCAAAATCATAAGGGCTATTGCCATGCCGTAGGTTTCCAGGATGACTCCCCTTGCTATGTCAAGGGCTCTCCCCATGGCTAAAAGCTTTAATGACCCTGTAAATATGGTTTTCCACAGGCTTAAGGATAAATCAAAGAGCTCATTGAACAAGAAGTTGAGATGACTGAAGCTGTCTGAAATTATGCTTGCCGCCGGTGTAAACCTGAAAACAAGTATAATGTTTATCCATCCCATGATGACTGCAAGAAAGCTAACAGCAATGGGAAGCCATGAATTTTTAGCCCTGACAGGCTTCTCACTTCTTATCTTTGATACTACAAGCCTTTCAAGGTTTTCGGGGGCCTCTTCCATCTTGATATTGTCAATGCTAAAAAAGGCACTGCGAAGAATCTCAAATTCCATTTTGCAGCTCTCACAGGATGAAAGATGCATATTAAGCATTTCATATTCTTTTTGCGTAATGTCCCCATCCAGATATTTCATCATAAGATTATCAGCCGCTCTGCAGTCCATTGTAGCCCCCCTTTTCTTTAAGATTTTCCTTTAACATGAGCCTGGCTCTGTAAAGCCTGTTTTTAACTATGGTCATTGGTTCCTTTAATATTTTTGATATCTCTTCATATGATAGGTTCATAAAGTGGTAATATACTATCATTATTTTATATTTTTCAGGAAGTGCCTCTATGGCCTGCTCTATTTCCCGGTATGACTCGGATTTTATATAGCTTTTTTCCGGAGATGTGTCATCCTTCAGCTCGTAATCCTCTATAGGCAGTGTTGTGATTTTCCTCTTTCTTATAATATCTATGCAGATGTTGGATGCAATTTTTACAGCCCAGGTGGAGAATTTGCTTGTGCCGTTATAAGATTTCAAGCCTCTGTATATTTTCATGAAGGCCTCCTGGGTGGCATCCTCGGCTTCGCCTCTGTCATAAAGCATCCTAAGGCACAGGTTATATATGAGCTTTTTATGTTTTGTTATAAGTTCGCTGAAGGCGTCCAGGTCGCCTTCCTGTGCCCTGGAAATCAGCAAAGCCTCCTCATCTATCATATCACCACTTCTTTCAAACTCTTCTATTGTTATATACGTCAGTATTCTGAATATGTCTGAAAAAATTTACACATTGTTTTTCCACATGATGATGGCGTCCTCATTGTTGTCTTCGTAGTATTTAGGGCGAATGCCGACGGATACAAAGCCGTATTTTTCATAAAGCCTTTGGGCTATGTAATTTGTCCTTCTAACCTCCAATGTCATGGCTATGATATTTTCTTGTTTTGCCATTTCAATCATTGCCTTTAAGATAAGGTTTCCTATTCCTTTACCCCTGTAATCGGGGTGTACTGCTATGTTGGTTATGTGGCTTTCATCCAATATAATCCACATGCCTCCGTAGCCTATTACTTTATCCGTGTCCTTTGCCACTACATATCTTGCGGCTCTGTTGTTTTGCACTTCAGTTATGAAGGATTCAGCCGACCAGGGTACGGCAAAGGAGAGGTTTTCTATCACCATAATCTCCGGTATGTCATCTATATCCATTCTGCATAATTTTATATCCCCCATGACTTTATTCTCCTCTGCTGGCTTTGTCATATTCCCTTTCGGCCTGGGATTGTCTTAAATAAAAGGGGGCAAAAGTTATATAATCATCGGTATCGTTATTATTAAGCCGCTTTAATGCAAGGGCTGCAATGGAGGATGCTTTTTGCATATTAAGGTGAGGGGGAGCAAATACTGGCTTTTCCCTTAATTCCAGTTGTATTTTTTCTTTGTGCACAAAGATACCGTCACCTAAAAATATTATTTTTTCATGGTATTCTTTAAGCATCGAAAAAAGCTCATCCATATGTATGGCCATATAGTCACTTAATTTTTTAAATTCATCACCTTCCCATTTGTAGATACAGGTGTATACGTTATCCCTTAGGGCATCCATTATAGGGCATATTATTCCCTTTGAGTGGGGAAGATTGTACACAAGAGCATCGAGAGTAGGTATGGCGATCAATGGCTTATTTGCACCCTGGCATAATCCCTTTACCGTTGCAGCGCCGATTCTCAATCCCGTAAAGGAGCCGGGACCTGAGGCACAGGCAATTGCATCCATATCTTTTATGTCCAATTCGATAGATTTTAATAAATCGTCTATCATGGGCATTATTATGGTGGAATGCTGTTTTTTGTAATTGTAGGTTATCTCTCCTATGAGTTTATTTTCGTCGGCTACCGCGACGGATGCCACCATGGATGAGGTATCTATGGCTAGAACTCGCATTTTTCAATCATCTCCCATATAAGTCCCTGGTATTTCTCGCCGTTGACTTTGATTTGGATTTTTCGATAGTCTTCGCCTACTTCCATATCTTTTGATATGTCTACCCATATGTTTTCCTTTGGCAAAATTTCTTCTATTATATTAGCCCATTCTATAACGCTGACGCCTTGGCCATATATGTATTCATCGAAACCTATTTCATGCATTTCGTCGGTGTCGTTTATTCTGTATACATCGAAATGATACAAGGGAAGCCTTCCATTATATTCGTTTACGATAGTAAAGGTGGGGCTTGTTATATAATCATCTATATTAAGCCCCTTTGCAAGGCCTTTGACGAATTTAGTTTTTCCAGCGCCTAAATCGCCTGTCAGGCAGATTACATAGCCTTTATTGGCTATAGAGCCCAAGTATTCCCCAACTTTTTCGGTATCATTGGGGCTATATGATTCAAACAACATATTATCACTACCCTTTCGAAGGTATTTGATTACAAAAAGCTTGCCGCTTCCTTGTAATCAGATATCTGCATATGCCAGATGAAATTGTAAGCTGTTAGAGAACACTCCTCGTGCAGGTTACGCTCTTATCAGCAATACTAGTTTCTAATCCGAGGAGTGTCCACAGCTTATATTTTATCCAAATTTCCATTCTAATTATATATGTAGTGGTAAAAATGGGCAAGAAATAACCGTCGGTTTGGCCGACGGCTTGCTTTACCTATGAAGGATGGGGGATAAGCTCTTGTATGATAAAAATCCGAGAAGTGCAACTATGATGCCTTTTAAGATATTAAAGGGCACTATACTCAATGCGACAAAGGTGTTTAAATCTTTTATTGCAGGATTGATTTTGGCACCGGCGTCAACTATTGCCGGAATGGGAAAGCCTAAGACTTTTTCGTATAAGGGCAGGAATATAAACAAATTGCACACGGCAGCTACCGCCGCCATAGCAACAACACCTGCTATCAGTCCGTATAATGCGTGAGCTCTGTCCTTTTTAATCTTATACACCATGCCTGCGGCAAATACAAAGGCAGCACCTACGACGAAGTTTGCAATTTCACCTATGCCTGCAGTAGTATTCTTAAGAAGAACATGAAGTATGTTCTTTACTGCTTCGATTATAACGCCGGCTAAAGGCCCTAAGGCGAAGCTTCCTAAAAGTGCGGGAAAATCGCTTATATCCACCTTTAAAAATTCGGGGAAAAAGGGAAGCGGAAATTCAATCAGCATAAGTATAAATGCTGCTGCCGATAAAACAGAAATTTTTACCAGCTTATTAAGTCTTTGATCTCTCATAATAAACCCTCCAGAATAAATATTACTGTCTAGCCCTAATCTTCGGTGGGTCATAAGAAAAAAATCCTGAAAAATAAAAAGCTCCTGAAGAACTTCAGGAGAAAAATACAAGGTAAACACAACCTTCTTTCATCCAGACTTTACTGTCGGCTCCGGAATTAAACCGGATCTGCTTAATTAAAAGCTCGCGGGCTGTACCGCCGGTCGGGAAATGCAAAATAATACGTAAGTATTCAATTGCTCACCCTGCCCTGAAGATTCATTGGCTATTCAGTTCGAATATTATTATAGCATATATTTTTTCCCTTTGCTAGACTATCGCTTCAGCTTTTTTACAACTTCATATACAAGCCTTGCGGTCATTCCCCATATCATTTCATTTTTGTATCTATATATGAGGATTTCGTAATTTCTTCTGCCCCAGGACTTGTAGTAAAGCTCCGGCAGGCCTAATTCTTCTGCCGGAAGAAGAGTCACTTTTCTGCCTTCCTCATCCATGTAGGAAGATTCTATCATAACGCGGGTATTATATTTCTCCGGCTGGCTGTTTTCAAAATGGGATACAGGAACGGTAAATGCGTACTCCACCTCATTTTTGTTGATTATTAATTCATCAGTGCCCCCTATGTCCACTAGACTCACAAAAGAATCAATGGTAATGCCCATAGGAGCAACCATTGTATCAAGGCGTCCAATTATCTTTATCTTATCCTTGGGAATGCCCATCTCCTCATAGGTTTCGCGTATAGCTGTTGCTTCAAGGCTTTCATCCTCTGTCGGGTCGTACATTCCCCCCGGAAAGGACACCTCGCCGCCCTGTCTTATATTAAAATTTCTCATCTGAAATAATAGATGATATTCCCCACCTATAAAAACCAAAGGTATCAATACAACGGAATTATGGTACAGCTCTTTATCCAGTATGCCCGGAATTTCAGTAAGATTCTTTATCATATCATCCAGCCCTTTTTTGTCCATTCCCTTCCCCCCTTCTACACTATTATAACAATAGGGGACGGTTCACTCCACTTTTTCTTTTAACAACAGCAGTAACAACAGGGACGGTTCATAACAACAGGGACGGTTCATTCTATTTTTTCTTTGACAAAATACGGTTCATAACAACAGGGACGGTTCATTCTATTTTTTCTTTGACAAAATACGGGACGGCTCATCCTACTTTCTCTTTAAAATATTTATATCAAGTAGACGTGGGCAAATCTGCTTTTAAATTGTGCTGATTTTGTGGACTGGACTCACCTTTTATGATTATAATTAAATAGGGGCCTGCACAAAACCATATTTAAGATCATTTTCTTTAATACCTTCTATCATAATAAATATGTTCGCTTTCTTAGCATAATAAATTAGCTGCTTCTTTTAAGGGGGGATATTATGGTTGAATGGTGGAATAGTATACCGGGTGATCAAAGAGTATATTGGTATATAGGGATTCCTTTTACTACTCTCTTTATAATTCAAACCCTCCTGCCATTTTTAGGACTTGGTGACCACGGAGATTTTGGCGATTCAAATGAGAATTTGGGAGATATCCATGAATATCTGGATTCAGACGGCTTCCAGGACTATACCTTCGATGATGTCTCTTCTCCCTTTAGACTTCTCACCATGCGAAATTTCATTGTTTTCTTTACCGTATTTTCATGGACCGGCATTGTACTTGACAAATTTAATATGAATAAAATACTTGAAGTCCTGCTTTCCTGTGGCGCAGGTTTTATAGTCAGCCTGATTATAAGCAGCCTGTTTTATTTCATCGCCAATTTGACGGAATACGGCGGAATGGACCTTAAAAATGCAATAAATGCAAAGGGAGAAGTGTATCTCACCATTCCAGGGGCAAAGGATGGCGTGGGAAAGGTTACGGTGATAGTGCAGGGTACATCCCGGGAATTAGATGCAATGACCAATGGGAAAACTATTCCTACTGGAGAAAGAGTTAAGGTTATAGGCGTAATCGACAATCAAATTTTATTGGTTGAAAATTTGGTTGAAGATCATATCGATTAATTAAAAGGGGGTCAGTTTATGTATGAGATAATTTTATACACTGTCATAGCAGTGGCAATACTATCAACCGTTATTATGCTGTTTTTAAGATTTAAAAGATGTCCGTCCGATAAGGTACTCGTTGTTTATGGTAAGATAGGAAGAAGCGGAGACGGCACGGCAAGGTCTGCAAAATGCATCCATGGAGGAGCTGCCTTTGTATGGCCTGTTATACAGAATTATGAATTTTTAGATTTGACTCCGATTTCGATCGAAGTAAATTTGACCAAGGCATTGAGCAAACAGAACATAAGGGTGGATGTACCTTCCAGATTTACCGTAGGTATTTCCACGGAACCCGAGGTTATGCCAAATGCGGCGGAAAGAATCTTGGGGCTGCAGCTTAAGGATATACAGGAACTGGCAAAGGATATTATATTTGGCCAGCTAAGGCTTGTAATTGCCACCATGGATATTGAGGAAATAAATTCAGACAGAGATAAATTTTTAGCCAATGTATCCAAAAACGTGGAGGCTGAACTTAAAAAGATTGGTTTAAAGCTTATAAACGTTAACGTTACAGACATAAAGGATGAATCCGGTTATATTGAAGCCCTGGGTAAAGAAGCCGCATCCAAGGCTATTAACGATGCCAAAAAGAGCGTTGCTGAAAAAGACCGCGACGGTTCCATAGGTGAGGCAAATGCCCAAATGGACCAGAGAATACAGGTATCGGAGGCAAACTCCAAAGCTGTTGAGGGTGAAAACCTGGCCAGGATAACCATTGCAAATTCCGAGGCAGAAAAAAGGGAAAAGGAAGCTGAAGCCAACAGGAGAGCGGTTGCAGCTGAGAAGGTACAGTCTGCAAAGGCCCTGGAAGAAGCATATTCCGCAGAGCAAAGTGCGGAAATGGCCCGTGCCGAAAGGGAAAGGGCCACAAAGACGGCAGACGTCATAATCCACGCCGAAATTGAAAAACAAAAAGCCGAAATAGATGCCGAAGCCCAGGCCGAAACCCTCCGCCGCCGGGCAAAGGGTGAAGCCGACGCCATTTTGTTTAAAATGCAGGCAGAAGCAACAGGAGTAATGGAAGTACTGAGCAAACAGGCAGAGGGTTTTGAAAAGATAGTGGCGGCAGCAGGAAACGATCCAAAGAATGCGGTTGCCCTTATGATCGCTGATAAGATGGAACAGCTTGCAAAAATTCAGGTGGAAGCCATCAAGAACATCAAGATTGATAAGATCACCGTATGGGATTCCATGTCGGGGGGCAGCGGCACTCCATCCACAGCTAATTTTCTGTCGGGAATGCTGAAATCCATTCCTCCGTATGAAGATGTCTTCAAAATGGCGGGGTTGGAGCTTCCAAACTATCTTACAGGGACAAAAAAAGAAATCCCCGAGGATTCCATAGGAACTGAAGGGTAGTAAAGGCTTAGGGACGGTTCATCATAATTTGAGTTTTAGAACAACAGTTTGGCATGAACCGTCCCTATGGTTTTTCTGGTTTTTCTGGATATTTTTGATGCTTCTGTACTTAAAAATATAAAATCTACTGCAAAACAAGCAATTTTAAAGGCTTGTACCATTTTAAAAAAATTATAAAGATATAATAACTTTTTCTCCAAATTATACTTAAAATACTATACTTTCAAGGTTATCCGGCTTTTCTTCGTATGAAATCCTTGGCTATATTCATATACTCCTTTTTCCGCTGCAACAAATCTATACCCCTGGCACACAGCTTTGCCGAGTGAGACTGGGTTATGTTTCCCATAAAGGCACATATATCCTTCTGCTTCATATCACATATCCCTCGTAAAAGCAATACTGATAATGCCTTAGCCTCAATATTTTTCTTGGTATACTTTATACTGATGTTTGTATTATACTGCTTTATATAGTTTTCAACAAAGCTCACCACTTCATCCGGTCTGAAGCTTCTTACGATTACTTTTCTCTCGGATCTGTATTGTGCCTTTTCATTTTTAAACTCTGCATCATCGGGAATTATATCCGGGTTATCTCTATATACCAATTCAAGGTACTGCTTCTTTGCAATAGCAGTATTATAGCTTATCTGGCTTAATATAAACTCTTTGTCCACCAGGCCATATTTATTTTCCATGCTGCCTAAATATATTCCTAAGCTTGAGTATTCATATTTTTCTACCTGGTTTTCGTAACCTTCAATATCTTGAGTATTATTATGTATGTATGCTGATAAAGTTATAAGGTACCTGTCATCTGATACGATTTTGCTTTTGAACCTGTCCTGAAACAAGTGACCATGACGTTTGTGCCTATGGTTGTAATACCAGGCATAGCTTTGATTCACTCCGTGCATTATCCTTGATATGTCAGCACCCTGTACGTCGATTATTATATGTCCGTGAGTTTCCATGAGACAAAAGCCATAAACCTTAAACAGATAAATATCCTTATATCTTTTTAAAAGCCTCATATATACGTCTTTGTCAGCGTGGTCTGTAAACAAATTAATTTCGGCAATACTGCGGACCATTACGTGATATACGCTGTCCAAACTTTTTTCTCTGGCACATCTTGGCATAGAAAACACCACCTTTAGTTACTATTGTATTGTTAGTTTAACCAAAAGTGGCATTATTATACTATATGATATAACAGGTTGAACCGTCCCCTTATGAACTTGTGAAAAAGAATCAACGGAATGAACTGTCCCCCAGCTTTTTGAAGGTTTTGATGAAGTAGTCGATGTCCTCTCCAGTGTGTTTTACTGATATAAACAAGGCTTCGAATTGGGAGGGTGGTATGTTGATGCCGTTTTTGAACATGTGCTCAAAGTATTTGGCATAAAGTTTTGTATCACAGGTCTTGGCATCCTCATAATTTTTAACTTCATTAAGCTCGGTAAAAAATATTGTCATCATTGCCCCAACACGGTTGATTACCACAGGAAGTCCCATTTCTGCTGCCGCTTCTCTTATGCCCGTCTCCAGCCTTGCACCCAAACTTTCCAGGTGACTATAATAATCAAGGTTGTTATATAGCTTGGTCAAAGTTGCATATCCTGCCGCCATGACGATTGGGTTTCCTGACATGGTGCCTGCCTGATACACCGGCCCAAGAGGGGATAGTTTCTCCATTATGTCTCTTCTGCCGCCATATGCACCGCAGGGAAGACCGCCGCCCATTATTTTAGCAAAGGTGACTAAATCAGGCTTAATGCCGTATAAACTCATAGCTCCTTTATATGCCACCCTGAATCCCGACATTACCTCGTCAAATATCAAAAGGCTCCCGTATTTATCGCAAAGATCCCTTACACCTGATAAAAATTCCTTATCTGCCGCCACTACACCCATATTCCCGGCTACCGGCTCAATAATAATAGCCGCAATTTCATCACTGTAATTTTCGAACAGCAATTTGACGCTTTCTATATCATTATATGAAGCTATCAAAGTGTTCTTTATACTTAGCTCAGGAACTCCTGCGCTTCCCGGAATGCCTTCAGTCATAACCCCTGAGCCTGCACTGACCAAAAATCCGTCAAAATGACCATGATAGCACCCTGCAAATTTTATAATCCTGTCTCTTCCCGTATAGCCTCTTGCCAGTTTAATAGCACTCATGGTGGCTTCTGTGCCCGAGTTGACCATCCTTAGCATATCCACGCCATCCAAGGTGCTGCACATATGCTCGGCTAGCTTTAATTCCAAATATGTAGGCGCTCCAAAGGCGATGGCATTTTCACTCGTATCCTTTATAGCTGCCACAATATCCTCGTCGCAATGGCCCAAAATCATAGGTCCCCAGGCACATACATAATCGGTATATTGATTGCCCTCTTCATCGAACACATAGGCGCCCTGTCCCCTTTTAATAACCGCCGGGTTTATAGTTACATCCTTAAAAGCCCTTACCGGACTGTTAACTCCTCCCGGCATATATTTTTGGGACTCCTTTATAATCTCAAGATTATTCATGGTTTTCCTCCTTTAGCCATTTACAGGCATCCAGTGCAGAATAGGTGATTATAATATCCGCTCCCGCCCTTTTTATGGACGTCAGCATTTCTAAAACTACTTCTCTTTCGTTAATCCATCCCATTTTTGCCGCTGCCTTTATCATGGAAAACTCGCCGCTTACATTGTAGGCTGCTATGGGCACATCGAACCTGTCCTTAGACATCCTTATTATATCAAGGTAAGATAAGGCCGGCTTTACCATCAGTATATCCGCCCCTTCATCTATATCAGCCTCGGCTTCCATCATAGCCTGCCTTGCATTAGCAGGATCCATCTGATAAGTCTTTCTGTCTCCAAAGCTGGGCGCCGAATGTGCTGCTTCCCTGAAGGGCCCGTAAAATGCCGATGAATACTTCATGCTGTATGACATTATCGGTATGTTTGAAAATCCGTTTTCATCCAAGGCCTCTCTTATGGCACTTATTCTTCCGTCCATCATATCCGACGGAGCCACCATGTCCGCACCTGCCTGTGCGTGGGATAATGCAATCCTTGCAATATAAGGCAGCGTCAAATCATTATCAACTTCATCACCCTTAAGTATTCCGCAGTGGCCGTGACTGGTGTACTGGCACATGCAAACATCCGTAATGACATATAATTCCGGAGCTATTTCCTTTATCTTTTTTATGGCTCTTTGCACAATTCCGTTACCATCAAAGGCTGACGATGCAATTTCATCCTTTTGACCGGGCAGTCCAAAGAGAAGCACACCTTTCACTCCTGAATTTACCACCTCTTCCATGACTTCATGGAGCCTGTCCAATGTGTAATGATAATTTCCCGGCATGGCTTCAATTTCTTCCTTAATGTTTGTCCCTTCCATTACAAATACAGGAAATATGAAGTCCCAAGGGTGAAGTATGGTTTCCCTCACCATTTCCCTTATTGCTCTATTCCCCCTCAACCTTCTTATCCTTGCAAACATTTAACTACCTCCTTTAGCTCAAGTATTTTATCTATAACCCCATCGATGGTATACTCCTTGCAAACATGATGATTGATGCCATTTTTCTCAAGCTCCGCTGATGTTATGGGGCCTATTGCTATGCAGGTCTTTTTCTTTATATCATCCAATCCTACCATGGATATCATGTTTTTTACCGTTGAGGGACTGGTGAATAATACTATATCTACCCGCTCAAAAGTCTCTTCAACAGGCTTATTACCTTCAATAATATCATATATATGAGCTTCATCCACAATACATCCGTATTCCTTTAATGCATCATGCAAATATGACCTGGACGCCTTGGAACGAGGCAGAAGTATCCTATCTCCTCTTTTAATATATTCCTTCATTTTTTCAAACAAGGCTTCGGCCACAAATTCCTCAGCCACAATCAAAGGGATTATCCCTCTGTCCACTATAGCCTCTGCTGTCGCAGGACCAATGGCTGCAAAGGAGGCCTTTATTTTTCTTATATCAACTTCCAATTTTTTTAGTCTTTCAAAGAATGTGCTTACACCGTTTACGCTTGTGAATACTATGTAATCATACTCTTCCAGTTTATCAATATAGCTCTGTAAATTCCAGGATGTATCCACAACTTCAATAGAATTAATCTCTGTAACTTCAGCTCCCAGATCATATAATCGTTCTCTAGTTTTAACTGCCTGTTCCTTTGAACGTGTTACGCAAATATTTAAGCCGGACAATGGCTTTTTTTCGAACCAATTGAGCTTTTCATTAAAGCCCACTACTTCCCCCATTACAATTATACAGGGAGATTTAAAGCCTGCTTTTTTCACCTTTTCACTTATATCTGAAACCGTCCCCGTCACTTTTTTCTGCTTGGAGGTTGTGCCTTCTCTTATTACGGCACAGGGTGTATCCTTGCTCATCCCGTTGCTTATCAAATTACTTATAATTTCATCAATACTCTCTAATCCCATTAAAAATATAAGTGTACCCTTTAAATTTGCCGCCGCATTCCAGTTTATATTTAATACTTTAGCGCTCTTTCCTGTAAATACATGAAAGCTTTGTGCTATTTTTCTGTGGGTAGCTGGTATTCCGGCATAGTTTAAAACGGATATTGCCGAGGTTATTCCGGGAATTACTTCAAAATCAATACCTTCGTTATAAAGCCTCAGAGCTTCTTCGCTTCCCCGGCCAAAAACATAAGGGTCTCCGCCCTTTATCCTTCCAACAATATGTCCTTCCTTTGCAAGGGCTACCAGCATATCGTTTATTTCATCCTGGGTTTTGTAATGGCTGCCTGGCTCCTTGCCGCAATAAAATACCTTACAATCCTTATTTAAATATGAGAGGGTGAAATTTCCGGCCAGCCTGTCGTACATTACGGCCGTACATTTTTCTAAAGCCTTGACGGCTTTTACGCTTATAAGCCCCTCATCTCCTGGACCTGCACCTAGAAGATAAACTTTTCCCATATAACCACCCCTAAACTTCCATTATTTTTTCTGCAAGCTTTAATCCAAGCTCCATGTAATTTTCACTCTTGCCTTCTATATCTTTTTTCACAAGCTTACCCTCCACATTGAATATACCAACTATGTGCATGTAACTTCCCTCCAAGGTTGCATAAGCACCAACTATGGTGTGGCAATCTCCATTCAGCTTTCTCATGAAACTCCTCTCAGCTTCAACGCATATGCGGCTCTCGTAATGATTAAGGCCTTTGAAGTATTCCATATAGGGGCTGTCGCACTTTGCTTCTATACCTAAGGCACCCTGTCCAACTGCCGGTACAAAATCATTAGGATCAAAATAATTCATTATTATGGATTCTAAGTCAAGTCTCTTTAAGCCTGCGGCTGCCAGAATCATCCCATCAAGGTTATCCCTTTTTATTTTTTCAATGCGGGTTTGTACATTGCCCCTTATTGGAACAATCTCTATATCCGGCCTTAATTGCTTTATCTGGCTTGTTCGCCTGTTACTGCTGGTGCCCACCTTAGCACCCTTTGGCAGTAAATTAAAGTCCACTCCTGATAAAGATACGAAGACATCCCGTGCATCCTCCCTTTGAGGCACCGCAACAATTTCAAAGCCTTCCGGCAAATCATAGGGCACATCCTTCATGCTATGGACAGCCAGATCTCCGTTGCCTTCCATCATGGATATTTCAATATCCTTTATAAAAAGGCCCTTTCCGCCTATATCCTCCAAGGGCTTATCCAAAATCTTATCTCCTGTTGTCTCAATAAGTATCTTTTCATATTCCGCATTATATTTGCTCTTTAACATGCTACCTACCATATCGGCTTGTACCTGTGCCAGTTTACTGCGCCTTGTTGCAATTTTAAAATTCAAATTCGCCACCACCATAATACATTTTTAATAAAATAATCCCATTGCCCTTTTTATAAGCTTGATAAAAAAAATCCGTGTTTACAAAATTCATGATTTCTTCAAAATGCTCTCTTCCTTTTAGCTTTTGACGCAATGAGGAAGCAAATAAAACAAAAGCTTCATATTCCTCCATCTTACATTTCATTTTTTCAGCCAAAAAAACCGAGGTCTTTGGGCTTCCCTTCCTTGTATGGAGAGCAAAGTGAAGGTTTTCCGTTTTCCTTTGAGTCGGAATTGTAAGCATCCCTTCTCTGAAATCACGGCAGTTCAGATATATCTTACAAAGGCTCTCGCAATCCGCTTTTACTTTTTCATTCAATTCATAATCATCCGTTGCAATTGCGACTATATGCTTATCCAAAATAATTTCCTTTTTATATTCATCTTTAATCAAGATGAGCCTGTCATCATTTTCAACTTGAAAAAATTCAGGGCTGAATTCTTTTGACAATACGAAAACTCTGCATCCGTTGTTTAAAAATGCCTTTGCCTTAATAAGCCCTGCCCGCCCTGCGCCTACGATAAGAATATTCACCTTGTGAGATATGAGAGAAACCATCATGAATTCTAGCATTTTATCAGAAATATCTTTTCTATTATCTTGAGGCATTCTTCTCCCCTGCCTTCTAAATATTCTTCCTTCAGCACTTCTATAGCCCTGTTTACATATACATCTGCCGTACTTTTTATAAGAATGTCTGCAAGGTTCTCATTATCTTTTGTATGCCTTTTATTCCTAAAGGCAGTGCTTCTTTGTTTATAAATCTGTTCTCCGTTTTCCTTCATCCTTTTTATATAGGGTGAAAGCTTTTTTAAATTCTGCCATTTTTCAAATTCCTGTATGTGCTTCTCAATAAGATGTCTGAAATTTTCAAGGATTTTCCTTCTCTTTTCAAGACTCTCATCAAACAATGCGCTTATCATATCTATATCGTAAACTTCGTTACCGTTAATACCGTTGACATCCCAATCCACATCCCTAGGAACCGCCATATCAAATATCATGAGCTTTCTGTTTGGAAGCTCATTTGAATTTATTACTGTATGAGGAGCCGAAGTACAGGATATTATGCATTCCACATCTGGATAATATTCTTTTCTTTCTCTAAAAGGGATGACTTTTACTCTTCTATCCTTAATATCCACAACACTTGTATCTCTGACGGCTATGTATAAAACATCAAAGGGTTCTTCTAAAATATATTTACAGGCCAAACTTCCTACTTCGCCATAGCCTAAGACCATGAATCTTTTTAAGCTTCTTTTCCTTGCCTCGCGTATTACCATGGAAGCTGATGATACCGGAATTTTATCAAGCTCTGATTTATGGCGAAATTCCTTGCCGCAGGTTATTGCAGTATGAAAAAGCCTGTCAAGTTCCCCTTTTATGGTTTTATTTTTAAGTGCCAAATCATAGGCGTCCTTTACCTGGCCTAATATCTGCTCTTCTCCCAATATCCTTGAATGCACTCCGCAGGTTACTTCTATCAAATGACGCACTGCCTCATCTCCGCATTTGTAGATAGTGTACTTTATCAATTCCTTATCCCAGCCTAAACAGTTAAAAATGCATTCTATGATGCCGTCCCCAGTTCTCGTAGAATTAAAATACACTTCGGTCCTGTTGCAGGTACTTATTATGGCCGCCTCCCCGCACAGCTCGGCAGCTTTTTTCAATGCATCCTCCAGATGCTTCGGTATTATCGAAAGTTTTTCGCGTATACACACATCCTCATCATTAACTCCAATAAGCTGAATCATATCAATCATCTCCAACGTTCACCGCCATGCCAGCTTGATATGATTTCATTCACAGCTCCGCAATGTTCATTTCATCATATCAAGCTGGCAAAATGCGAGAATTTATAAACCATTACTATACTAAGCTTGTTATTCCTTCTGCCCGGTCTATGAGTATATCCACAAGAAGATCGTGGAAACCGATAGGCTCCGCCATGGATATTGTTAAGCCATCAAGCTCTTTTTTTAATTCATTCAAAATTTGAGGCACATCTTCTTTGATATGTATTCCGTTGTAAAGAAAATAAGGCAATACAGTTATGTCCTTAATTCCTTTTTCATAAAAGCCTCTTATTATAGTAGGTATATCAGGCTCGGATATTTCCATAAAACATCCTTCAACCTCCGTACCCATTTTTGCTCTTATTGCGCCCACAGTCTTAAAAAAAATATCGCAGGCCTCTTTTGATCTGCTTCCATGTCCTATTACCACTATTCCTTTCATATTACCTCTCCTTTTTTACTTTTTTATGATTTTATATGCACTCTTCTTCTTTTAGGATATTCTTAGTTGGGACATCCTTTAAAAGTGTCCCTGTCTTCATTCAAGCAGTCAGAGAAGTTTCCAAAACTTATGCAAAAAACAATCCCTGGCACTTTAATGTCAGGGATATATGTATAATTTTATGCAATTAAAAGCCCTCACTTCAAGCGAGGGCTTAGTAATAAAATCCATGTGCCAAAAAATAGCATAGGTGTTACCTTCCCTCCGAAGGACTTTTAATCTCAGGCAGGTCTCCTGGCTAACGGGTCTTTCTCCACCTTCCTTCCCAGCGATAACGCCAGTGGAATTAGGTTTCGTCGCCGTATACAGTAGCGGGGGCTGCAGCGGATTTTCACCGCTTTCCCTATTATACATGCATGTACCTGACAATTTTATTTATTTTTATGAGAACTCAATTCCATTCTATATATAATTATATTATTAAATGGTGTCTCTTACAAGTATAGATTGTATTTTTATAATTTCAGCTATAAAATTCCTGATTCTATGAGTTTCCCTGTCCATTCCTCATAAACTTGAGGTTTCTCAATTCTGACAACCTCCAAAAAATCACCCAGCACGCCCAGTTTGCTCAAGCCTTTTGATAAGTGCTTGGGAAAGCTCTTTTCTCTGGTGAATGAGTATTTAGGGTCTATAACCATCAGGGACTTATCTTTTTGTACGTAAATATCCTTGCATCTTATATCAAGCTTTTTAAAATTCAATTTCTTAAACTCTTCAATTAGATTTATCAGGTTCTTAGCTACCTTTTTATCAAGGCCGTTCCTTTTTATGTAGTCCTTCAAGCATTCTCCGCCTACATAATCTCTTATGATGTAATTTCCCATGGAACCATAGACTTTAGGAAAATATTTACTGCCTCTGACGGCCTCCAATATGGAATATTCGCTTTCGCAATTTTTTATCTTCTTAAAAATTTTAATTATCTTGCCGTCTGGAAGCAAATACACGATTCCGTTATGGCCTTCACCTAAGAACTTACATTCCCTTAAATCTATGTTAAATTTCTCCGCTAAATTTTTATATCCAGATTTCTTATCCATACAACCCTCACAATAATACAATCAAAGACTCATGTATTATACTATTCTTCTAGATTGCAGTTGTTGCATGTTACAAATACATTAAGTTATTAATCTGTTAAGAATATGAATATAATTTTACATTTTTTATAAAAGCCTGCACGATAATGTGCAGACTTTCTATAGTTATTCTAATAAAAACTATTAAGTATTATACTTATTGAAGTTTTGCGCTGCAGCTGGAACAATACCTTATTTCATCAGATTTTACTCTGGTGTCAAATATAAAACCACATACCGGGCATTTATACAGGCGTTCAAAATAAATTCCTATGCCAATTATAATTGCTGTCAATACAAATCCAAATATGGTTCTCCATATTACACTTGGAATAATTGATAATAACATTATAATAAACCCTATATTTTTATACATTCTTGCCTTTTTAAACTGTAAGATAACCTTTTCATCCTTCATCTATATACTCCCATAATTTTTACTTTCTGACACCCCTTACAGCCGTTTCTATTCTCTTTAAACCTTCTACCAAATAAACACGGGGACAGCCTATGTTCATTCTCATATAGCCTTCACCGCTTTTACCGAAGGTTGTTCCGTCGTTTAGGGCTACACCTGCAGTGCCGTACATGAATTTTTTAAGCTCATCCTGGCTTAAGTTGAGGCCTTTGCAATTAAGCCATAAAAGGTAAGTGCCTTCGACCTTATCAACTTTGATTTCAGGTATATTTTCATCAATATATTCTTTTACATAATTCATATTATCTTCCAGGTAATTAAGCAGCTCCGAAAGCCACTCCTCACCATGGGTATAGGCAGCTTCCATTGCAGTAATTCCGAAAACGTTGCCGGATGCAATTCCTAAACCTTCTACGATATTATCAAAGTTCTTTTTAAGCCCTTTATTTGAGATGATGGCAACGGATGCGGATAATCCTGCTATATTAAAGGTCTTGCTGGGAGCTATGCAGGTTATGGTCCTGTCTGCAATTTCCTCTGACAGCGCTGCTATCGGTATATGCCTGCTGCCTTTGAATATTATATCTGAATGGATTTCATCGGAAATTATGATTATATCCTTCTCAACACATATTTTTGCTAATCTTTTAAGCTCTTCCTTACTCCACACTCTTCCTACGGGATTGTGAGGGCTGCAAAGTATGAGCATTTTTACACTGGAATCGATTTTTTCCTCCAGGTCATCAAAATCCATAGTGTATTTTCCATCCACCAATTTTAGCTCATTATCTAAAATCTGACGACCGTTGTTTTTTATTACCGAGAAAAAAGGGTAATATACGGGAGTCTGAACGATTATTTTATCTCCCGGATTTGTAAATGCCAATATTGCTATGCTGAGGGCCGGAACAACTCCCGGAGTATATGTAAGCCAATCCATTTTTATGCCCCATCCATGGCGCTTTTTCATCCAGTTTATAATGGATTCATGGCAGGACATTGATCTCCCGGTGTATCCGTATATACCATGACTTGCTCTTTTTTTAACTGCATCCACAACGGGCTCAGGGGATTCAAAATCCATATCTGCCACCCACAATGGAAGCAAGTCCTTATTCCCAAAACGCTCTCCGGCATAATCCCATTTTAGTGAGCTGGTGCCCTGCCTTTGGATTACCTTATCAAAATCATACTTCATGACAAATCCCTCTCTTCCTTATTTCTCTATATAATACCTGCTTAAATTAAAATGATTCCTAACGGTATCGCTATTAGGAATCATCATGTCATGAATTTTACTGCGTAAAATTCATATCGCAATGATTTCAAATGGCTGCGCCATTTCAAATCATTATACCACATTAATCCGGCACAATGTATTATAACACAGACTTATTGGCTTTATTTAATAAAGGTGAAAAAATCAGGGCTATGATACCCCCTGCCACTGCAGTAAAAAATTGTGGATAGGACATAACGGATATAAGCTTTGTCATTACCGGCTGAGGCATATTTAGTGAAAAAGCGCTTATAAGATATTTTACGGCTATCATCAAAAAGGCAGTCTTGAGAATGGCGCCTGCTGCAATTCCTATATATTTTCCGTAAGCTTCATTTATTTTTATGCAGATGCCAAAGGCGACAGCACATATAATATTTGCCGCCATTACAAAAGGAGCAAATGGTACCATAGGTGCGGCCAGCTGTCCTGTCAAAGCAGCCAAAACGGGAGTCGCAGCCGCAACGAGTACCCCAAACTTAATGTCGGTAACCAGTACAGCTGTCAGTATAACAGCATTGATAAGCGGTCCCACAAAAAAGGAATTGAATGTAGCTCCTCCGAATCTTGCCCCGGTAAAAGTAATTATAAGTGCAAACAACAACAGCATACTGGCTCTGGTCAGTTTTTTTACATTGTTTACTTTTTCCAAATAAACCACTCCTTGCACAATAAAGTAATTTTGATATTAATCCCTTGTTATAATTATATCAAAATTTTCTACTTTATCGATGCTTTTCCGGTAATTATTTCAGGTTTAATTTTTACAACACGGGTTTTAGTCATTTTGTCAATAGTAAGCTTAGAGCTGACATTATTTTCAGATACATACTTATCGACGAGTTTCTTCAAGGCTTCAAGGCGTACTTCATCATCTTCCACAATGCTTGCCTTTCCGAAGGCCACCACACTTTTATATTTAGTGCTTATCTCACATGGGTTTTCATCCTCAACTATACTTATAAGTTCGTCAACTTCAAAACAAACATTTTCATTTTCTTTTATATTTTCAAGCTTATGCCCGGAAAGCGCACAGTGAAAATATATGTCTTCGTCAAAGAATACATAGTTCACCGGCGTCACATAAGGAACTCCCTCAGGTGATGCCGTGCCCAGCCTACCGACATGGCATTCCCTCAAAAACTCCAACGCCTCATCCCTTTGCATTTCCCTGTCTTTTCTTCTCATCATACCTTTCATATAATCACCCCTTTTATTTGCAGGTTTGATATAACTCCATTCACGTCTACAGTACTTAGAATCTGTAGATTCGGCTGTTCAAGGAATGGGGGCACTCCTTCTTTGTTGAGGAATGTCTCCAACTTATCGCCATAACTCACTTACGCCCAAACAACGGAGCAGCTATCCTTGCTTCATTAACAGCTTCTACAGTCCTTTCGCAATGTTTAGTCATCATATCAATCTTGTATATCAAAATGCATATCAATTGAAATGTAAAAACCTTCTCCTGACCTGTCTCTGTATCATCCAGTTAAATACTTAATTTTATAGTTATAATTTCTTTCTCAACACAGTTTCATAATAGTGTACAAACCTGGTGTATACATAGTCATATAAATAAAATATGGCGAGGCCGATAACAGTCAGAGCCCATATTGATAGCCTGGAAGTGACTTCAGTCATAAATAGCTCTTGCAACAGTATTGCCGTGCCGCCCATACCTAAGATAAAAAATCCGCCCTTTAAAAGAAGCTGCAATATGATATTTGCTATTCCTTCGATATAATATTTCACGATGCCATATAATCCGAAAAACAAACCATAGGGAACTACACCCAGTTTGTTTGGAATTAAAAGCATGCCTAAAATGGAGGTAGCGCCATAAAAGATGAAAGCCCATTTAGTTCCGCCTTCTATCATTATTATTGAAGCAAAAACCGAACTTAACCCATAAAAAAATATTCTGTTGGTGGGTAAATGTACGGCAAGGTACAGGGAAAATATACACAACACGCAAAGCATTCCACCTAAAGCAATTTTCTTGGTTCCCGATACCATAAAATCAACTCCTTAGCAACAGTTTATGAAGTCTCCGCCCATGCACTCGCAGCAGCAATCAGCACAGTAAAGCCACTGGCAAATAGTGCACATATCCGGCCCGTCGTTATAACCGCCCCTTTGAGTCCCGCTGTAAGGCCTTGATGTGTAGGTGCGGGTGGAACGGTTTAAATTATTCAATGCCGCCCGGTATTCAAAATTGTTGGGGTCCATGCTGACTGCCGTCTGAAGGTAGGTATAGCCTTCACTGTACCATCCTTTCTTTACATTTATGACCCCTTTAAGATAATGCCATTCGGCATTTTTAAGCGATGAAGCATCCAGTAATTTTTCCGCTTCAACTATATTTCCTGAATTTATGAGAATCCTTATTCTTGCAAATTCGCCGTTAGTGCTGTTAGTATTGCTGTATCCGCCGTTAGTACTATTATTATCATGGCTTTCATGGAAAGTCCCTTTATTTTTTATAAGGTAATCATAGGCTTCATTTATTTCTTTAAGTTTTTCTTCAGCCAGCTTGGACAAGGGGTTGTCCCTGTATTGATCGGGATGATATTTCTTAACAAGCTCTCTATATGCTCTCTTTATTTCATCCTCTGATGCTCCCTGATTTATCCCCAGGACCTCATAAGGGTTTTTCATTATTCTTACAGCTCCTTTTGTTAATGATTTGAAGTGTCTTGTTATACATGCCTCCGAATACTATATTTTCAATTATGGATGCATTCTTCTTGAGTTCCAGAAGCTCGTAGGCCTTGCCTGCTTCACTTAATGTATATGTGAGTGTAAAATTAACATTATCTTTTATCCTGTTTTTAAAATCTTCTGCTTTCTCATTATTATAACAGAACTGGCCAAGTATTGGATTAAAACTTTTAGCGGCTATATCCTTTTCCAAGTCATCATAAGCATCAATGATGTATATCCATTTACCTATATTATACCCAAACCATCTTAATAACTGCTCTTTATTTTCCGTATCGCATACAGGCTTATATGCAAATATTTCTTCCGTCAGCTTGGCAAAGGGCTCTGCCGCCTCATCGATGGATTTGCAGCCGGCCTTTTCTATTTTTGAAAGCTCCTCTAATTTATTCTTTATTACGCTCCCCTTTTTCATGTTTCTTTTTATACTCTTGTTAAATGCGGATTTTAACACTCCCATCATCGCAAGAGCTTTTGGAGATCTGTCATCCTCATAATCATCCTTCAGCTTATAATACGCCAATATTATATTTATGTCTGAAGCATATTTTAAAATGCTGCTTTCTTTTATTACCGGCTTTTTCTTTATGGGATTTGCTATGCATTTTTCAAAGGCTATGTTTTCAGAAGCCTCATTAAAGGATGAAAGCAGCATACCTAAAAAAGCGCTGTCGTAATTCAGCACAAATCTTGCCGTCAAGCCGCAGTTTTCTCCTAAGGCCTTGCATAATCCGCAGTAGTATGCCCTGAAAAGTTCGAACTCCTTCACTTTCAATTCCGGCTTATCGGGAAATATATATCCAAACATGTCTCCTCCATAGTTTGTGTCATTTAACCTGTGATAGTTCTAAGGCATTGGACTGCTTCAAGACCTAGTACCTGTAACTTTTGCATATGCATACACCTATTTCAACTGACAAGTACACGATCTTTACGCAATGTTCTTATGCCTATCAACTATCACACTTACATTTCATTATCCAATGCAAAATAGCTAACCAAAATGCTTACACTATATAATTAAAGATAAAATATATCTTAAGCCAATAGCTGAATAGCATTACATACATAACTAATGATATCATTATTCACCAAATAAATACATATATTCAGTAATGTCACGGGCCAATCTCATGACGCAGATATTTTTGTCGAAATTTTTTTAAATATTTTTTTGATTTTTTTAAAACGCAGACGCATTTTCACAGTCTTATATAATAGAGTAAAAATTTACAAATGGCAAGTATATTAATTGAGATGGGGTATGATGACGATGATTATTGATTATTGGGATTATTATTTAGACAAGTTAATTAAAGAAGCTTTACAAGAAATATATGGTAAAATAGAAGTACCGCCTTTTGAAGAAGTATGGGCGGAATTTCTGAAAAGACTGGCCGAAAGAGAAAATTCACAGAAAGTGACTGTTAAATTATCTGATCGGATTGAAAAAAAGGATAATGTTATATATTATCCTTTTCGAGAAGAGCATTAAGTTCTTCGTTTGTTAACTCTCTGGATTGGCCTGGTTTAAGGTCTTCAGACAATTTAAGGGGGCCCATGGACTTTCGCATGAGGAAGGTTACTTTTTTGCCTACGGCTTCGAACATCCTCTTTACCTGATGGTATTTTCCTTCATATATTTCAACTTCAATTATGGAATTTACATCACTCTCTATTATTTCAAGCTTAGCCGGAAGGGTTTTGTAACCGTCATCTAAAATTACTCCCTCTTTAAAAGCCTCAACATCATTTTGGGTGACTTTCCCGGCAATTCTTGCGTAATAAACCTTTGGGACATGTTTTTTAGGAGACAGCAGCATGTGGGCAAGCTGTCCGTCGTTGGTCAGAAGCAGCAAACCCACCGTGTCTTTATCCAGCCTTCCCACGGGTGCCGGACTAAAAGGCAGATATTCCTCCGGCAATATGTCAATAACCGTTTCTTCCCTTGTATCTTCCGTAGCCGAAATGACTCCCTGGGGTTTGTTCATTATTATATAGATGTATTTTCTGTAATTAACTTTCTCTCCGAAAACTTCAATTCCTTGTTTAGCGGGATCCACATGCATACCCGGATCATCTACCCTTTTTCCGTCTACCTCTATGGCCTTATCCTTTATAAGTTTTTTTACTTCCTTCCTTGTACCGTAACCCAAATTGCCCAGCAATTTGTCCAGCCTTTGTGTTTCAGCCACTCTATCACCCCTACTATCAGGTGGCATTTCATTCATTTGTCTGATTGGTAAGCCTCTCGAACCATTTCAAGACCTAGTGCTTGTATATTTTGTAACTGATAATTACACGGTCTTTACGCAATGTCCTCCCGACTTACCAACAGGCCAACAATATCGTTATGAAATGCCTCCTTTTACTTTTGGTACTATCCATAGTTTACACCAAATCCAAGGGTTTTAAAAGCTAGAGTACCTTCCTGAGCTCCTCGGTGAATTCCTTTACTGAAGCTACGGCGTCTCCCGGTGACAGAGCCTGGCCGACACGGCTTACATAGGCGCTGCCGACAATTATGCCATCGCAGTAGGATTTGAACTTTTGTGCCATGGAAGGTCCCGATATACCAAAGCCCAAGGCTTTGGGAAGGGAGGTGTGCTTTGATATTTCCTCCATGTATTCTTTAATATCGGTTTCAATGTCCTGCCGCACTCCGGTGACGCCTGCCACAGATACGCAGTATACAAAGCCCCTGGCATTTTCTGTAATTTTTTTAATGCGCTCTTTAGAAGTGGGCGCCACAAGGGGAATTAAATGAATGCCAAAGCTGTCTAAAACTTCAGCAGTTTCGCCTCTTTCCTCAAGAGGCAAGTCGGGAATTATAAGGCCGTCTATACCGGCATCAGCTGCATCCTGTATAAATTTTTGAGTTCCGTATTTAAATACAGAATTGTAATAGACCAAATAAACAATCGGAATGCCGCTTTTTTGCCTTATGGTCTTAACTGCGTCATTTATATGGGGTATTTTTATGCCTTTGCTTAAAGCCCTTGCTGATGATGCCTGTATTACAGGCCCGTCGGCCAAGGGGTCGGAATAGGGTATTCCAAGCTCAACTATATCCGCGCCGGCCTCTTCCATTTCATACACCAGTTTCACGGTGGTTTCAATGCCTCGGTCACCGGCTGTAATATAAGGTATAAGTGCTTTTTTGCCTTGAGCTTCAAGTTTTTTAAATGCAAGGTCTATTCTGTTCATATTCCCACCCCCATAATATCCGCAATTGTGTTAATATCCTTATCTCCCCTGCCTGAAAGATTAACGATTATGATTTTATCCTTGTCAAGCCCCGGTGCCAGCTTTATGGCATAAGCAATGGCATGGGAGCTCTCGAGGGCGGGTATTATCCCTTCGGTTCCGCACAGCTCTTTAAAGGCATCAAGCGCTTCAGCATCTGTCGCCGGAACATATTTCGCCCTGCCGGTATCCTTTAAGTATGAGTGCTCCGGACCTACACCCGGATAATCTAAACCTGCGGATATGGAATACACCGGCATTACCTGGCCTTCATCATCCTGCAGCACATAGGTCATCATGCCGTGGATCACGCCGACAGATCCCTTTGCCATGGAAGCCGCATGCATGTCTGTGTCAACCCCCAAGCCCGCCGCCTCAACTCCTATGAGCTCAACTGTTTCATCATTTATAAAGGGATAGAATATTCCCATGGAATTGCTTCCGCCTCCTACGCAGGCAATTACACAATCAGGAAGTCTTCCTTCCTTTTTTAATACCTGCTCCTTTGCTTCATCGCCTATGACCCTTTGAAAATCCCTTACCATTATAGGATAAGGATGGGGGCCAACAACGGAGCCCATTACATAGAATGTATCCCCTATATTGGCCACCCAGTGGCGCAACGCTTCGTTTACGGCATCCTTTAATGTAGCTGTGCCCGATGTTACAGCTGTAACCTTTGCACCTAAAATTTTCATCTTAAAAACATTTAGTGACTGCCTTCTTATATCCTCTTCGCCCATAAAAACCTCACATTCCATGCCGAACATAGCCGCCCCCGTAGCCGTTGCCACGCCGTGCTGACCGGCTCCCGTTTCTGCAACTACTCTTTTTTTGCCCATCCTTTTGGCTAAAAGAATCTGCCCCATTACGTTGTTGATTTTGTGAGCTCCCGTATGGTTTAAATCCTCCCTCTTTAAATAAATTTTTGCTCCATTAAGCTTTTTTGTGAGGTTTTCGGCATAATACAATGATGTGGGCCTGCCGCAGTATTCTCTTAAATAATACCTGTATTCCTCCATGAAATTTGGATCATTTACCGCTTTATTAAACTCTTCTTCCAATTCAATCAATGCATTCATTACTGTTTCAGGCACGTATTGACCGCCGAATTTACCGAATCTTCCGCTCAATATAAACTCCTCGCTTTCTTAATAAAATCATATATCTTTGAACAGTCCTTGAAGCCATCTGTTTCTACTCCGCTTGAAACATCGACAGCATAGGGTTTTACAGTCTTTATGGCATCCTCAACATTCTGAGAATTTAAGCCTCCGGCAAGTATTATGGGAGTATTTACTGAAATACCTTTAATAATATCCCAATCAAAGCTAATTCCTGTACCGCCCCCTCCTTGGTCCAGCAAGATGGCATCAGCATTGTATTGCTTAAGCCTTTTAATGCCTTCATGTGATTTTATGCTGACTGCCTTCCATACCTCATATCCGTTGAGTTTTTTGATGTACTCATTGGGCTCATTTCCATGAAGCTGTATGATATCAAGCTTTAAGGCAAAAGATGCATCCTTAACCTTTTCTATATCCTCATCTACAAAGACCCCGACTTTTTTAATTCCCTTATTAAGATTAGCTATTAATTCTCCTGCCTCACTTAACGTTACCTGCCTTTTGCTTTTTGCAAATACAAAGCCTGCATAATCAGGTTTTAAAGCATTTACATATTTTATATCCTCACTTCTTTTCAAGCCGCATATCTTAACCTTAACCATCAGAGTCATCCTTTGCCTGGTTTATAAATATTTTCATGGAATTCAAATCATCGATACTTCTCATAAAGGTCTCACCTATAAGAACAGCATCCACTCCCAAACTTCGTAAGTGTTGAATTTCCGAAGGCTTGTTTATTCCGCTTTCGGATACTATGACCTTGCCCTTTGGAATGTACTTTAAAAGCTTTTCCGTTGTCTTTAAATCAACGCTGAAGATTTTTAAATCCCTGTTGTTAATGCCGATAATTTCGCATCCGGCCTTCAGCGCTATATCGAGCTCATCTTGGTCGTGAACCTCCACCAGGCAATCAAGACCTAGAGCAGATGCCGCCTTATAGAAATTTTTTGTTTTCTTTTGAAGGATTGATACAATTAATAAAATGGCATCCGCACCTAAGGTACGGGATTCAAAAATCTGATATTCATCAATTATAAAATCCTTTCTTAGTACCGGCTTTTTTGACTTATCCTTTGCCAGGGTCAAATACTCATCCCTGCCTTGAAAAAAATCCTCTTCTGTTAGTACCGATATGGCATCTATATTTATCTCCCCGTAAATTCCCGCAATTTTTAAGGGATCAAAGTCTTTTAAGATTACCCCTTTTGAAGGGGAAGCTTTTTTTATTTCGGCAATTATTGATATGCCTTGCTTTTGTAATGCGCTTTTAAAATAGTTCCCATTAGCCCTCTCACATTGCTTTATGAGCTTGTTTAATGTGATTTCCCTTTTTCTCTCCTCCACTCTCACTCTTTTTTTAGCCACTATATCGTCTAAAATCACAGGCTCACCCTCCTGTTGTATTCCAGCAATTCTTCGAGCTTTGACAGGGCAGCCCCCGAATCGATGATGTTTTCAGCCATCTTCTGTCCTTCGTTCATGCCTGATACCGCACCTCCTACATATAGGGCGGCAGCACTGTTTAATACCGTAATATCCCTTTTAGGCCCAACTTTACCTTCCAGAACATCAAATATTATACGGGCATTATCCTTAGCAGTACCCCCTTTTATGTCTTTACCCGATGCCCTTTTTATTCCGAATTCCGCCGGATCCAATTTGTAATCAATTACCTCTCCGTTCCTCACTTCGCTTACAGTAGTTGATGCTGTTGATGTTATCTCGTCCAACCCGTCATCTCCATGGACAACCATAGCCCGCTCCACTCCTAAACGCATCAGCACCTCTGCCATCTTTCTTGTAAGGCTCTTATCATATACGCCCATTACCTGGCCTTTGACATAGGCGGGGTTTGTAAGGGGACCTAATACATTGAATATGGTCCTTGTGCCCAGCTCTTTTCTGACGGGAGCCACGTTTTTCATGGCTGTATGGAATCTGGGGGCGAATAAAAAACCCATACCTGATTCATCCACGCTTCTTCCGGCTTCTTCCGGCTCCAATTCTATATTAAAGCCCAGTTCTGACAAAACATCGGCGCTGCCGCAAAGGCTGGAAGCCGCCCTGTTTCCGTGCTTTGCCACCTTAATTCCCGCAGCAGCCGCAATTATGGCTACGGCCGTTGAAATGTTGAAGGTGCCGCTATTATCTCCTCCTGTGCCACAGGTATCTATGGCATAATTTGATTTTAAATTCACACGCTTTGCACAGCAACGCATTGCTTTGGCAAAGCCGGTTATTTCTTCGATGGTTTCCCCTTTCATCCGGAGGCCTATTAAAAAGCCTCCCATCTGAGATGTTGTGGTATTGCCTCCCATTATTTGTTCCATGGCAGCCTGTGCTTCAACTTCCGTAAGATTTTCATTCATAACGATTTTTTTAATTGCTTGCTGAAGCATTGTTTATCACCTCCACAAAATTCTTCAATATATCCTTTCCCTGCTCCGTCATTATGGACTCGGGATGGAACTGCAGTCCGTACACATGGTATTTCTTATGCCTCACTCCCATTATGACTCCGTCCTTCGTTTGAGCTGTTACGTTGAGCTCATCGGGGAAATCCTCTTTATCAACAACCAGTGAGTGGTATCTCATGACATTTAGCGGCTGCGAAATTCCTTTGAACAGTCCATCACTATCGTGACTTATAATCGAAGTCTTTCCGTGCATTATAACCTCTGCACCCACTACCTTGCCGCCGTATGCATGGCCTATGGCCTGATGTCCCAAGCAAATTCCCAGTATGGGAATTTCCTTTCCAAGTTCTTTTATTACACCTGCGCATATGCCTGCATCTTCCGGCCTTCCGGGCCCGGGAGACAGAACAATTCCCTTTGGCTTTAAATCCCATATTTCATCAACGGTTGTTTTATCATTTCTTATGACTTTTATATTGCTGTATATCTCTCCAATATACTGATAGAGGTTATAGGTAAAGGAATCATAATTATCTATCATAACGAGCATTTACAGCGCCTCCTTTAAAATCATCACTTTATTTAAAGTCTCAACATATTCATATGACGGGTCCGAATCATATACTATTCCGGCTCCTGCCTGAAGATAGGCCGTATCTTCTTTGAAAATTATGGTACGGATGGCTATGCACATATCCATATTCCCGTCATAAGAGAAGTAGCCTACCGCTCCTGCGTAAAGCCCCCGCCTTATGTTTTCAAGGTCATCTATAATCTCCATTGCTCTCACCTTCGGTGCCCCCGATACCGTACCGGCAGGAAGGCAGGCCTTCAGGGCATCAAAGCAGGACATGTTATCATGAAGCTCTCCTGAAACCTTGGTGACTATATGCATGACGTGGGAATATAAATCAACATCCATGAACTTATCAAGCCTGACTGAACCTAAAGTGCTGACCTTTCCAATGTCGTTCCTGCCTAAATCCACAAGCATCAGGTGCTCTGCTCTCTCCTTTTCGTCCCTTAGGAGTTCCTCTTTTAATTTCATATCCTCCTGAGCCGTTTTGCCTCTTGGCCGGGTTCCTGCTATTGGGTTTGTGGTAACGGTGTCTCCCTTTACGCTGACAAGACTCTCAGGTGAAGAACCCACCACCTGGAATTCTGTAAAGTCTATATAAAAAAGATAGGGAGAAGGATTTTTTGACCTTAACCTTCTATATACATCAAAGGGATGGGAATGGCTTTTTGCCGTCAGCCTTTGGGATAATACCGCCTGGAATATATCTCCCTTCACGATGTGCTCCTTTGCTTTTTTTACGATAGAGCAGAATTCTTCTTCGGTGAAATTGGATTTTACCTCCTTTTTCTCGCTCTCTGCTGCCATATGATGGACCTCACCCTGTATATTGACCTTTTCTATTGCCATTTCAAGCTGTTTTGTTACTTCATCATAGGAAGCCTCATCAAGGGGGAAAACATTATATATGGCAGACAATGTGTGCCTTAAATGATCGTAGCAATAGATGATTTTATAAAACATGAAATATGCCTCGGGGATATTTATCTCATCCTCATTTTTATCCGGCAAACTCTCATACTGCCTCACAATGTCATAGCCGGCATATCCTACTGCACCTCCGGTAAAGGGCAGCTCCCTTCCATTTTGCCTGTAGGGGCTCTTCATTATGTCCTCCATATATTCCAGTATCATACCCTGGGTATTTTCCACCTTGCCTTCTTTTTCAATGCTTATATCCTGTCCATAGCTTTTTACATGCATGTAAGGGTTTGCCCCCATAAAGGAATACCTTCCCCATTCCACTCCTCTTTGTGCACTTTCAAGCAGAAATTTGTTTTCCCCTTCCAGGCAGTAAAAAATGCTTATCGGCGTCAGTTCATCACAGTTGACCTCCAGTACCACCGGAAAGGCAGCTTTCTGCCCCTTTAGCTCTTTAAATTCCGTCTCATTGATATTTACCATAAACACTCACCTCCATAAAATTTCAATATTTATTTTGTGTTTGCTGCAGGCAAACGAACTGCTCCGGGGCTTAGTACCTTTTCTCTGTCATCTGATTGCAAAAAGCTTTCCGGTCGAAAATCTTCCTGATTTTAACGGCCGCCCCCGCCATAAATTGGGGCTGTTGCATTTTGAACACTCAATTCGCTGTGTTCGACTTCCGCAAGTTCTAAGGTTTCCTGCCTTGAAAATACAAGAATTTTTAAACTTCATTCGCTCAAACAATCTAAAATTCTAAGTAATATCTTTGGCAGAGTCACCAAGAACTTTAGAGAGAACTCTCACAATGCTCATTTACGTTGTTTCAAATGCAACAGCTCCTTTCCTTAAAAGCTCGCTTGTCGCTTCTTTGCAGTCAAATGACCATCGGTACATTAGTACTACCCTCTGAATATTCTTCTGCCTTGCAGCCAAGCACATATTACAGTTACACTAGTGTTCCTGAGTTCAAAAATCTGGACCAAATAAAAAGAGCCACTTCGTCTGAATATGGGACGAAGTGACTCGTGGTGCCACCCATTTTTGTTTTATATTAAAAAAGCATTTCATCCATTAAGGACGAAATGCTGAATTTCGCTATGCCACCAAAATATAAAACGCTCTTCTAAGGTACGGATTCCTCGATACCCTGTTCATTGTAACGGCTGACTCCCGGGCTATGCTACCATAACTTTCGCACGCCATCTTACAGGTCCATTCAATACACGCTTAAGTATCCGGCTTTCACTGCCCCGGAATCGCTGGGACTCAGTTAATGTATCTACTCTTCCTGATCACTGATGTTAGTTTATTATTGTTATATATTATATTAGCATTATAAACTATTTGTCAATACCTTTACCAAAACTCTGTAAATTATATTTTTTAACCTCAAATGAAAAGTTAAATGCAATTATCGGGGTCGAAGTTGCAGTTAGTCTCACACAGATTCCACAATAGGCCTTTTGGGTGTGCCTTTCTTTCGCTTTCAACCTATCTTTTATACCGCAACTATATCAATTTCCCACCTAACGCACAAGAAAAATGCCTTAAATCCTGCAGTATCACTGCATTTACCAATGTATTTGTTATTTCTCCATTTTACACTTACTTTTCATTCAACCTTATATTTTTTAGAGTCTTCTGTAATTTTATCAAAATGATTTATTTTGCATATATTGGTAATATGATGGTACCAGAGGTGATTCAAATGTCCAGACATAACCGGCATAAGCATACAGCTGCAAGCAAGCATAATAAAACTTCGCCAGGCGATATATTAGATGGGTTCGGCCTCCTTTTAAATGCTATTTCTAATATTTCATATCCTGCTTCCCCAAGGCTTTATTTTGATGCCTGGATGGTGGAACAGGACTGTGATTATACAGTTTTCGTGAAGCTTTCGGGCTTTGAAAGAGATGATGTACGTATAGAATATAAAGGAAATATACTTACCGTGTCCGCATATAAAAAAACTCAGAACATATTTTCAAATAATTATGCCCAGAGCTTAAGCTACATGTCAAATATATATAACAGATCCTTTATGATTGATAAAATATCTGTAGATAAAATTATTTCATCTTATAATAATGGGCTGCTTGTTTTAAAATTGCCTAAGGTTACCAAGATAGATACCGGTACTGATGGAAATGGAATAAGCCGGCATAAACCCTGACCCTTCATATTATTTGATCAACTAGAGCTTTCTGCGGAATATGCGGGTTTTTTCATTTTCTTCTTTAAGTTCATCAATTATTTCAAAGCCTATACCTCCAAGGACCTTTAATACACAGAGGCTGTCAACAGGGGTCTTATATTCGGCTTGTTCCCCGTATTCATTGACTTTAACTCTGCCAGTTTCCTTATCTATTACTACCTTTGGTCCGCCTACGCATCCGCCTATACATCCCATTCCCTCTAAAAAGTTAGCATCAATTTCACCTTTTATAGCTTTATCCAAAAGTTCCTTGCATTCTTTTACACCATTGCCCTGGACAGCTTTTAGTTTGATCATGCGCTTTGGAGATATTTTTTCCAAGGTTTCCTCAATACACTGGCTTACTCCGCCCGTACGCGCATATATTCTGCCTCCCTTTGAAGAACAGTCACTTATGTCTTCCTTCAATTCGGATATATTTATTTCAGATACTTTAAAAACCTCATTTAATTCATCAAAGGTCATGACATAATCTATTGCTCCTGCAACGTCCGGCTCCTTTGCTTCGGCTTTCTTAGCAACACAGGGCCCGATAAACACTACCTTTGCTTCAGACACAAGCTTTTTCAATACTCGGCCTGCAGCTATCATGGGAGATACCGAAGGAGTTACATGTTCAACCAGAGCTCTGTAATGCTTTTTTAACATAGCCATCCATATAGGGCAGCAGCAGCTGGTTATCATAAAATCACCGACTTCCTTCACCAGCCTGTCAAATTCCACTGCTTCTCTTATGCTCAATATATCTGCAAATATTGCTACTTCCACCATATCATCAAACCCCAGCATTTTAAAGGCAGTTCTTAATTTGCCGGCAGTTATCCCCTCGCCGAACTGGCCTGCAAATGCAGGAGCTATGGCTGCATATACAGGAGCCTTATGATCCCTTATAATATTTGCTATAGGGAAGTACTGTATCTTATCAATTATTTTTTTCTTATGACAGGCATCGATACACTCGGAACACCCTGTGCAATCTTCCTTGGATATCTTTATCCTTGATGCCTTTCTATCATAAAATATAGATTCAAAAGGGCAGGACTTTACACATTTATGCACTCCAGCTTCCCTGCAGTCGTCCTCGCACTCACCCGTCACAGTCAAAATAGGCTTATTCATCTCATATTCTCTTAAGGCTTTTTTTGCAAGTTCTGTTAAGCTTATACCTTCCTCCGGCTCCTGTCCAAGGGCTGAAGCTATATATCCTCTCAGCAAGCCTTCATCCATATCTTCAATAGATATGTTTTCTATTCCATCAATGAGCCTTCCTTCTTTTTGAAGCCTGACAGCTTCTCTGAATATTCTAAAATAGCTCTCATTTTTCATCTGCATGCCCCCAATATATGCTTCTTACATATTATTTTGTCATTATTTCGGGTAAGCATTCGGGTATAAGCACAGCAATAATTTAACCGGTTGTACTTATTTGTAAAGTATCCGATTATGCTGTTTTACAAATAAGTATAAAGGGTTAAATTAAAATATAGACTTCAATGCATCAAGGCATGTCCGTGCTATTAAATGGTAACCGTCTTCATTAGGGTGTATTCCGTCAATACTTATGTATTTTCTGTAGTCCACTGTATTTAGGAATGCTTCCCTTATGTCTATAAGATATGCACCGGTCTTTTTGGCAATTTCTTTAACTGCATTGCTGTATCTCTCCTGCCAGTTAAATATTCCTCCGTTTTTATCTATCCATAGCTTTATACTCTCTCCAAAAACTCTTTTTAGCAGATTATAATACCTGTCGGGGTCAAGGGGCGGAAGTGTGCAAATAAGCGGGGCACACTCAAAGTTTTTCACAGTATCAACAATTTTTTGAAGATTATTTTTAAATCCCTCCAAAGGTATTGCCGCCTCATGACTTCCATGAGGATTTCTCTTAATATTTTTCCAGTTCAGGTTGCAATCGTTTCCGCCAATTTCAAGTATTACAGCACTTTCCCTGTTAAAGTCCCTAATACCCGGTATATTTTCAAGGATTTGCCGGCTTGTAATATCACATATGCCATAGTTTTTCACATCAACACATAATAATTTTTGCAGTATACTCGGATAAGACATTTCAGTAATATAAGGCTTTCGCTCATTTTCTTTCCATACCTTACCTTTGGTAATACTATCACCTATACATACTATCTTATTGAACAAAATAACCACCACCTTATCACCAGCGATAACGTTTATTTTTATATTATCACTATTGATAATATAAAACAATATTAAAGAGCATAAATTATATGCTCCTATTTTAAATTCTTTATTATATTATTAAACACATCCACAGTTTTATTCAGACTGTTAATAAGTGCCTGTTTTTGATAAGTGAGTTCTTTTAAGCCTTTATCCGTTATGGTGTAGATTTTTTTAACTCTTTTATCAGGATCATCCCACTTTCCTGTAATCAGTCCCTGGTTCTCATATCGCTTGAGTATAGGATAAATGCCTCCTGTGCTCGGCTGCCATGAGCCATCGGTAATATCCCCTATCCTTGTTGATATTTCATTGCCATTTGAAGGCTGCTGAAATACAATGTTTAAAACAAGGGTAGGAAGTATACCCCTTGTCAGTATTTTACCTATCATTTCATTATCTTGGCGAAGTTTTTTAAGTTCAGCCAGCTTTCTTTTATATTCTTCTTCTAGCTTCTTTTGTTCTTCCACCCAATTTATAGGTACTTTGTCCTTATCATTCATGATATCACCCCTTATGATATTATCACCAGTGATATCTAATTTCAAATATTATTAATCAGAAATTTCCATAGCTTTTTTATATAATTTTAACGCTTACTATAACAGCCATTGCTTCTATGCTTAATCAGGCCTTATATAAAGCATTGCCAGTAGTTAATGTAACCGGCTGTCTTTTTCCACCATCCTGACAATGAGCTTTGCCAGAACTTTTTTGTCACTTTCATCAGCTACTTTCCAGAGTTCCTGCAGAACCCTTTCCTCCCTGTTTTCAGGGTCTACTGTGGAAGATAAAAAATTCCCTATTCTATAAGCCATTTTATCAACTGTGTTTTCGTTAAATCCTATTGCTTCGCCAAGGTCTACTGCTTTTGCCAGGGCTCCTTTCCACTTATCCCATTCTCCGAGGGTTTTAAAATTGTCAAAATCCATAATATCACCTCTCAATATTCACTGTAATATTTTTTCTTTATAGTCTTGAACAAATTCCATGATAATATTATTTGTACTCCTTCTTAAAAAGATACATTATTTTATTGCCTATTATTCAAAGGGAAATTTATACCATGTAAGGTTAAGTTCCCTTTTTAAATCAGCGATATCCTTTTGAAGCGCTTCATTTATGGGAACTCCCCTGTCTTTTCTATCTAACCAGGATAAATATTCCTTTTCACCGGCTGTATATATCCGTTCATTACCCGGAGCTTTTTTAGAAGCTCTTAATTCTCTTAAAATATTTCCTGCTGCCTTCTTGAAATTTTCGGGTTGGATAAAGGCGTTTATATCAATTGCAATAAAAAAGTGCCCCAGGTTGTATGTAGTAGGCTTACCCTTATCATCAAAGCCGGTAAGCCCTTTTAAAAACGACCCGGCCTGAAGTGCGGAGGATAAAATTTCAACAACTGTTGCATATCCATATCCTTTATATCCTGCTGTTTTTTCCCCGATTCCGCCTAAAGGAGTAAGCGCTGCCGTGCCTTTAACCAAATCCTTTAATATCTCATGGGTATCTGTTCTGGTATTGCCGCCGGCATCTATTACCCATCCGGCAGGAATTTCCTTGCCTTCCCTGTCGTAAACTTCAATCTTCCCTCTCTGAGTAATTGAAGTTGCGCAATCAAGCACAAAAGGGAATTCCTCGTCTGTAGGCATACCAAAGGTTAAGGGGTTTGTGCCCAGCATGTTTTCCACTCCAAAGGTAGGAGCAATTGACGGCCTGGCATTAGTTCCGGTTATGCCTATCATATCTTCATTGGCAGCCATTATCCCATAGTAGCCGGCGATACCGTAATGAGTGGAATTTCTGACAACCACCATCCCCATTCCGTATTTTTTTGCCTTTTCAATAGCCATTGCCATTGCTTTTTTGCCTATTACATGTCCCATTCCGTGATGTCCGTCTACAACTGCCGTAGTCAACCCTTCTCTCACCACTTCAAAATTGGTAACGGGATTTTGTACTCCCAGTCTTATTCTGTCATAATATATGGGCTTTAATCTTCCGACGCCATGAGAATCTATACCCCTTTTATCGGAAGTTATGAGTATGTCGGCGCAGATTTTTGCATCCTCCGACGGTACTCCCACTCCCTTGAATACGTCAGTCATAAACTTCTCCATGATGTCAAAGTCCACCCAGTAAACTTTTTCTTCTGCCATACTATCTTCCTCCTTACATTTCAATATTGATAGTAAATACCTCCCTTGCCGCTTCCTCGCTATCAATATCGTATAAACTTAGATATTATCCCATGATAGAGACCTAGCCACTGCTTTATGCCAGCCTGAGATTAGAGATTGGCGGGCTGCCTCCTCCATGGCCGGTGTAAAGTGCCGGCCTGTCAGCCTGTTGTTTGATATTTTCTCCATGTCTTCAAAATATCCTGCTGTAAGCCCTGCGAGATAAGCAGCGCCAAGCGCTGTGGTTTCTATTATATTTGGTCTCTCAACTGCTGTGTTTAAGATATCTGCCTGAAACTGCATTAAAAAATTGTTGCTACTGGCTCCGCCGTCCACTTTCAATTCCTTTAATGAAATACCCGAATCTTCTTCCATGGCTTTTAGTACATCCATGGTTTGATATGCTATACATTCTAAGGATGCCCTTATTATATGCTCCCTTTTTGCACCTCGGGTCAAGCCAAAAATGGCGCCCCGGGCATACATATCCCAATAAGGGGCTCCCAGGCCTACAAAGGCAGGCACAACATAGACTCCGTTAGAATCCTTCACAGCTTTTGCATACTCTTCACTCTCACCGGAGCTTTGCAGCATTTTAAGTTCATCCCTTAGCCATTGTATTACGGCACCGCCGACAAATATGCTGCCTTCCAATGCATATTCTACCTTGCCCTTTATTCCCCAGGAAATAGTCGAAAGCAGTCCATTTTTAGACTCTATAAGTTTTTCTCCTGTATTCATCAGCAGAAAGCAGCCTGTTCCATATGTATTTTTTGCCATGCCGGGTTTAAAGCAAGCCTGTCCAAATAGGGCCGCCTGCTGATCTCCGGCAATTCCGGCAATGGGGATTGCAGCATCGAATAATTCTCTAGCTGTGTGTCCAAAGATATGGCTTGAAGGCTTAACTTCCGGCAGCATTTCCTTTGGGATATCCAGAATTTCTAAGATTTCTTCATCCCATTTTAAATCCCGTATGTTATAAACAAGAGTCCTTGAAGCATTGGAGTAATCCGTTGCGTGTATTTTTCCTCCCGTCAGGTTCCAGAGAAGCCAGGAATCAACGGTGCCAAAGAGTATCTCACCTCTTCTTGCCTTTTCTCTTGCACCCTCTACATTATCAAGTATCCATTTTATTTTTGTGCCCGAAAAATATGCATCTATTAAAAGCCCCGTCTTTTGACGGATTTTTTCATCATAGCCATTTTTCTTTAATTCATCACAAATGTAAGCCGTCCTCCGGCACTGCCACACTATGGCATTATAAATGGACCTGCCGGTATGTTTGTCCCAAAGAACTGCTGTCTCTCTTTGGTTTGTTATTCCGATGGCAGCAATATCCTCACCTGTAAGCGAGGCATTTTTTAACGCCTCTTTTGCAGAATACATCTGGCTTTCAAGTATTTCCATGGGGTCATGCTCCACCCATCCGGGTTTTGGATAAATCTGTGCAAACTCCTTCTGAGCCATCCCTGCTATCTTGCCCTGCTCATTGAAAATTATGGTTCTTGAGCTTGTCGTCCCCTGGTCAAAAGACATAATATATTTAGTCACAGCTTCCACTCCCTTTTATAACTCTAATACTATTATGAAATACGGCCAAAGATTATACAAGAGTGGTACAAGGATTATAAACTTCTTTGTAATCAGTTACCAAATATGCATAACAATTCATAAAGTAATGATATTTGATATGATGAAAGGAACATTGCGAAGTGGCTGTAGAAAAGCTGTTAACGAGGCGTAGAATAGCTGCGCCATTGTTTGAGCAATAACATTTATGGTGCAGCCCGAAGCCGAGTTTACAGCTTCTAAGTCGAGTAGCAGTGAATAGAATCATATTAAATATGATAGTGCTAAGTGGTAACTGATTACAAAAGGAAAGGGGAAAAGAGGAGAGGGACACAACTAAAGTTGTGTCCCCGTTCTGCATTCTGAGTTGCGTCCCCTCTTGTGTGAAGGAAAATTTCTATTTCTCTTCTGTGAAAGTTATTTTTATATTCATGTTTACATTGTTTCTGACGATTACAGCGTCAACGGTATCACCGGCTTTATAGCTCTTTTTGATGTTGTCAATATCCTTCATGGTTTTAACTTCCTTGCCGCCTAAGCTGACGATTATATCGCCTTTTTGTATTCCGGCACTCTGTGCTCCGCTTCCGGCGGTTACCCCAAGCACATAGACGCCAACCGGCAGGCCATACTGCTTAGATATAACTTCTGTTACTTCTTCACCGGATATACCTATGAAGGGTCTTCCTTTTACATAACCGAACATCTTTAATTGTTCAATGATTGGTTTGGCATCATTCATTGGTATTGCAAAACCAAGTCCTTCAACGCCGGTTACGGATATTTTAACTGTATTAATACCTATTACCTGCCCCTTGGAATTTACAAGAGCGCCGCCGCTGTTTCCGGGATTTATGGCTGCATCCGTCTGGATGAGATTCAGGGTTTTATCTTCCATTTCAACCTTTCTGTTTAAGGCACTTATAACTCCGGCGGTGACAGAACCGGCAAATTCCATACCTAATGGATTGCCAATTGCTACTGCCTGCTCACCAACTTCGAGAGCGGAAGAATCCCCAAGTTCGGCTACGGGAAGATCCTTTAAATCCACTTTAATAACAGCAAGGTCGGTTCTCCAGTCACCGCCCACATAAGCTGCTTTAACCTGCCTGCCGTCAGGCATGAATACTTCCAATGTAGTGTTTTTACTTAAAGTGTTCTGTGGGTCTGCATATTCCACAACGTGATAATTTGTCATGATATATCCGTCGGAGCTTATGATTACTCCCGAGCCTTCGCCGCTTGACTGGGGCAAACCTCCAACTATGTTTCTGCCCATATTAGCACTGGCCACCGTCATCCTTATTCCCACTACCGATGGTCCTACTTTCTTAGCAATTTGGGTTACGGAAAAACCGCCTAATATAGAGCTGCTATTGACCAATTTTGCATTGCTGCTGTTTTCACCGGTTGAGGCAGTGTAATTTAAACTTGATGCCGGTGCTGTTAAGCTTTCAGCCTGCTCTTTCAATGCGGCGGAAAATCTTGAATATAATGCAGTGCCCACTATGCTGCTTGAAATAACTGAAGTTGCCAGAATAATGGCCACATATGTTTTAAAATTTGATTTCTTTTTAGGAACATAATAACTTGAATATCCTGACGGTATTAGCATTTTATTATTTGCTGAATTATTGTCGTTATTAGTGCTGTTATTTCTTCCGTCAAATCCATAATTCCTATCATCCATAATGTATACCTCCTTGTTAATGTTAAGGGATTTTTTGTTCTTGAAAAAACGCCCCTAATTTGGTTTTACCGTTAAAAATGTAAATAAGGTTTTACATTAATACCCATATGTACTAATGCAAAATAATAAGTTTAAAACTTTAGCGTTTACATTATGATAATACTAAACCTTTGTGGAGATTTAGTGGAGATTATATGAATTTTTTTTGAATAATAAAACCCATATGCTCTATATTTCCATTATGTCCACCCGCCTTGAAGTAATACATAGAAAAGATTCACATAATTGAGCTTAAAAGCAAATCCTTTTTTTAATTTTTTATATACTTCAAGACTGAAAGTCTACTCATAAATGTTTTTTTCTTTTTTCATTATAAAAATTTTTCTGATATAAGAAATCAACATGGGGATCAATATTATGGTTACCGCCCAGCTTATAGTGGAGAAATATAAATTAAAGGAAGACCGGCCGCTGCTTCCCAACCTCAAACCTATAAAAACGTTAAGAAGAGCAGCAAAAAGGTTCAGCGCCAACCCCACTGCAGTCCACGCTATCACTCTTTTGTAATGCTTTATTCTGGAGTCATAATCGGAATACAAATCAAAGGGGCCATCTGCTGCTTTCTTCCTGAAAAAAGCCCATCTTAAATAGGTGCTGACACATTCTATTCCTGACTCTTCCATAAATTTTATATATGCTTTGCTCTCGGCATGGGAGGGCATTTCATTTAAAAGCTCCAGCCTGTAGATATATTCCCCCGGAGTGCCTTCTTCAAATAAATATCTTCCAAAAGTGTAATCAATAAAGCTGAGACCTTTAGCAGCCATATCATTGAGCCATTTTTCTTCCTTTTCAAAATTAAAAAATACTTTCCAGATTACAGTCTTCACATTAATCCCTCCCGGCTATTTTTTTTCCGTTATATAAGAGCTCTTCCAGCCTTTTTACCTCATCCTGCACAATGCTTCTGCCTTCAATGGTTATCTCGTATTCCTTCTTCCTGCTGTCACTCTCACCCTCAAGGGCTTTTATCCATCCTTTTACAAGCATTGTGTTTATTGCTCCATATAACGTTCCCGGGCCTAAATTCACCCTGCTGCTGCTCATTTCTTTTACAAACTGCATGATGCCATAACCGTGCATGGGTGTATGCAATGCTAAAAGTATATAATAAACTGCTTCCGTTAATGCACATCTCTCATTTCCCTCTGCCATTTCATCCCTCCTTGATTATCGTCAAACGATATATCGGCCGGCGATATAATCTGTAATTAAATTATATCGCCGGCCGATATAGTTGTAAAGAAAAATATGTAAAGAAAGTATAAGCAGAGCTCCGGACATTTTACCGGATCCGTGGCGGTATATTTTGCATTTCTTTATGCTCATCAACAAAACTCCCAGAGCATCTTCCCTTAAATTCATCTCCGAACAAAACATTTAAAACAGGTACAATCTCCTGGGGCATTTCCTCACCTAATCTATCCAAGGTACCATACCCGCTCAAAACATAATCCTCATAATTATCACGTCCTTGCTCCATTATGCCAGAAAAGTGGTATCGGGTAAGTCCGGTAAGCTTGCTCTCAGGGTATATGAAGTGCTCTTAAAAATTATACTGTGTCCTTGAAAGAACAAGTAACTTATCATTATATCGGATTTCAATGTATTTTTTCATTTCATTTCCGGCAAGAAAAGAAGATACCGGATTGCCTGTAAATGCATTTATTATAAATATTTACCCGCCAATATTACTATTAATAATACAACTGTAATCACCTTATATATGAAAACTTTTTTTCAATTTAATTACCCCACATAATCAAACATCAGCTAATACAAGGTAAGCTGCTCACTTTGGTATTTAGATTTATAAGCATGGATTATATCTTTCATTTTATATAATAGACCATACTTATCACAGTTTTCTTTTATAATTTCCATGAGTACCTTATAGTTTGACGAATAGCACCAAAAACTGTTTCCATATTGTTTAATATATTTTTCTTTGACTCCCGGGAATTTTTCATCTAAGGCCTTATAAAAATAGACCTTCTGATTGTCCCTTAAACTGACTGCCAGAGTCGGATATACAAATTTTGCACCACTTTCATGGGCAAGCCTGATTATATTCACTAAATTCTCTTCATTATCTTCTATAAAAGGCAGGATGGGCATAAGGAGTACCCCTGCAAATATGCCGTTCCTTGACAATCCACCGATTGCCTCAAACCTTTTCGAAGAAGGCTGTGCATTGGGTTCAACCATTTTGCTCAATTTATCATCGGCTGATGTTATAGTTATTTTTGCGATGACTGGAGAATGCTTTATTATGCTTTTTAAAATATCAATATCTCTTGTTATAAGAGACCCCTTTGTGGCTATGCAGCAGCCAAAACCGTATTTATGGAGAAGCTCCAATGCTCTCCGGGTTAATCTTTGTTCTGCTTCATATGGATTATAGGGGTCAGACATAGCCCCTGTAGCCACTACGCCTTTATTCCTTTTTCCTTTTAAATCTTTTTCAATTATAGATAAGGCATTTTCCTTTGCTTTAACCTCATCAAAATTATCCACCTGGTAACAGTCGCTGCGGCTGTCGCAATAAATACATCCATGGCAGCAGCCTCTGTATATGTTCATATTATATTCTGCACCAAACCACAGCTCCGGACTTTTAGCCTTTGATACGATTGATTTCGCAGCTATCAACTCCATAGCTTAACCTCGCATGTTTAAAAGTTTTATTCTTGCACTATATTACCACTGCCTTAAACATAATGGAATATATAAAAAGTGTTTATCCATATTTCATATATGAGTATTGTAAAAAGAATTTGTGGAATAATATTGTAGAATTACATAACACATAACAATTGAGGAGGAAAAATTATGGCTGAAATCAAGTTTTGCGAACAAAATTTCTCAGAAGGTGCTGAAGAAGTAATCGAAAAATTAAAGGAGGATGGAATTTCCTTTGAAGTTGAATCCTGCTTAAGCCAATGCGGAGAATGTTCAATGGGACCCTTTGCACTTGTTGATGACGATCTGGTTCAAGGCGAGGATGCCGACGATTTGTATGAAAAAATAAAGGAGCTTATATAAAGTTGAGCTCAAGGAGCAGCAAAAAATGATAGGTGTAAACATAAACGGCAAGGATTATGATATACCCGAAGATATCACAGTCTTTGATGCCTGTAAAAAACTTAAAATAAATATTCCTTCATTATGCTATGATGACAGATTAGCGCCCAATTTATCCTGTAATCTCTGTGTCGTAGAGGTAGAGGGCCAAGACAATCTGTTAAATTCCTGCAGCCTTAAGGCTAAAGATAGCATGAAGATTTTAACCCACAGCGACAAGGTCATACAAAAAAGAAAAGAAGCATTGGCTGAAATGCTGAAAAGCCACTCTCAGGAATGCACTGACTGCCATAAAAGCAATGTCTGTAAGCTGAAATCTTATTGCAAGGAATATAAAATAAAAAGTAGGGGTACAAAGGTCAAGGATAGATATCCCATTGACAAAAGCAATCCCTTCTACGATATCGACCCTAATAAATGCATTTTATGCGGAAAGTGTATAAATGTTTGCAGGGAGCTTCAGGGAAGAGGCTGCCTTGAGATAAATGAAAAAGGGTATATATCAAGAAAAAATAATGAGGATAACATGTGCGAATCCTGCGGAAACTGCCTGGATGTGTGCCCCACAGGAGCAATAAAGGAAGCAAAATTTGATGAAGAATTTGCAGAGATGGCAGAATTTGATTCCATTAATGAAGAAGAAAAAAAAGTCAAAACCACCTGTTCCTACTGCGGAGTAGGCTGTCAATTGGAGCTTTTAGTAAAAGCCGGGAAGGTTGTTGAGGTAAAACCGGTTAACGTACCGCCTAATAACGGGCTTTTATGTGTAAAAGGCAAGTTCGGATATAAATTCATCAATCATCCCGACAGGCTTAAAACACCTTTAATTAAAAAGAACGGGAAATTCGTTGAAGCAACCTGGGAGGAAGCATACACCCTTATTACAGATAAGGCAAAAGAAATAAAGAACAAGTACGGCGGCAGCGCCTTTGGGGGATTGAGCTCGGCACGCTGCACCAATGAAGAAAATTATCTCTTTCAAAAATTGATAAGGGCGGTGTTCGGCACAAATAATATTGACCATTGTGCCCGCCTCTGACATTCCTCTACGGTTGTAGGTCTTGCAGCCACATTGGGAAGCGGAGCCATGACAAACAGCATAAATGAAATACTGAATACCGACCTCATGTTTATCATAGGCTCAAATACTACAGAAAATCATCCTGTAATAGCAAACAAGATGCGACAGGCAAAGAAAAATGGGGCTAAATTAATTGTTGCCGACCCCCGGCGAATTGACCTGGCCAAAATTGCCGATATCCATCTGCAGCTTAAGCCGGGCACCAATATAGCCCTTTTAAATGCCATGATGTATGAAATAATCGAAAATGACCTGTATGATAAAGAATATGTAATGGAGCGAACTGAAGGCTTTGAAAAGCTTAAGGAACACTTAAAGGATTTCACTCCGGAAATTGTAGCGCCTATTTGCGGCATTGATGCAGAGGAAATAAAAAAGGCGGCAAGGATGTATGCAGAAGCAGACAAAGCAGGCATATATTATGCCATGGGTATCACCCAGCATGTTTCTGGAAGCCATTCAGTCATGGTACTTTCAAATCTTGCAATGCTCTGCGGCAATATAGGAAAGGAATCTGCGGGAGTTAACCCCTTAAGAGGACAGAACAATGTTCAGGGCTCCTGTGATATGGGAGGCCTGCCGGGAGATTTCCCAGGATACCAAAAGGTATATAATAAGGCGGTCAGAGAAAAGTTTGAGAAAGCCTGGGGAGCTCCGCTTCCGTCAAAAGCAGGCTTAACTTTGTCCGAAATAATTCACGGGGGAGAAGACGGCACCATCAAGTTCTTGTATATCATGGGCGAAAACCCCATGATGACCGACCCGGATTTAAAAAATGTAAAAAAAGATCTGGAAGCCGTTGAATTTATGGTCGTACAGGATATATTCCTAACCGAAACCGCAGCCCTGGCCCATGTAGTGCTTCCAGCAGGCTCCTTTGCCGAAAAGGACGGCACCTTTACCAATACCGAAAGAAGGGTGCAAAGAGTAAGAAAGGCCATAGAGCCTGTGGGAGATTCAAAAGCCGACTGGGAAATCATAATGGAAATTATGAATAGGCTGGGATATGAGAAAAAATACACTCACCCTTCAGAAATTATGGAAGAGATAGCATCGCTGACTCCCCAGTACGGAGGCATAACCTATGACAGGATTGAGGAAATAGGCATTCAATGGCCTTGTCCAACACCGGGTCATCCCGGAACACAGATTTTGCATGAAGGCGGCTTCAGCAGAGGCAAGGCTTTGTTTGTCACAGTGGACAATATCTCAAGTGCAGAGCTTGCTGATGTCGACTATCCGTTTATAATGACCACCGGCAGGGTTTTATTTCAATATCACAGCATGACCATGACAGGAAGAGTAGATGAGTTAAATAGCAAGGCGCCTGATTCTTACCTTGAAATGAACACTGCCACCGTTGAAAGGTTAGGCCTTAAAAACGGTGACAAAGTAAAGGTATCGTCAAGAAGAGGCTCTGTTGAAACTCAAATAAAATCCACTGATTTTATAGATGAGGATGTGCTGTTCATGCCGTTTCATTACAGGGATGCCAAAGTTAATTACCTGACTAACCCCCGGGTTGACCCTCTTGCTAAAATACCCGAATTAAAGGTTGCAGCAGTCAGAGTTGAAAAGGTGCAATGAATTTTGCACCTTTTATATTTTTACTCAAGTATTATTAATGGTTATTTTGGCAATATTTATTGATATCTTATGCAGCAATTGCACTTTTAGGAGGAGGCTATGAAAAAAACTATCACCATTGGCATACCCAGGGCGCTTTTATACTACAGGTATAATATTTTATGGAAAACCTTTCTTGAAAAATTAGGCCTCAAAGTTGTGATAAGCCCTGAAACCACAAAGAATATACTGGAGGAGGGCATAAATTATTCCATAGACGAAAGCTGTTTGTCATCCAAGGTATTTATGGGCCATATAAGCTATCTGCGGGGTAAAACCGACTATATATTCATTCCGCGAATTGCAAGCTATGGAAAAGATGACATAACCTGTACAAAATTTCACGGCTTGTTTGATATAGTGAAAAACACCTTTCCGGATATAAACTTGATAGAATACGATTTGGATGTCAATAACGGCAAAACAGAATTCATAGGTTTTATGAAGCTTGGCCTTAATTTTACCAAAAATATTTTTAAAATATATATGGCATATCGTACGGCAAAGAAAAGCCAGGCTGAGTATGAAAGACATGAAAATATGAAGCAGCAGGAGCTCCTTAAAAAACAAGGGCTTAAAATACTGGTGGTGTCCCATTCCTACAATATTTATGATGAGTTTATAGGACAACCAGTTATCAAATATTTAAATAAATTAAAGGTTATACCCCTTTTTGCTGATTTGGCAGACAGGGAATATTCAAAAAATGCAGCCATGCGTTTTTCCTACAGCCTATACTGGACATACAATAAGGAACTCATTGGTTCCATTGACTATTATAAAGAAAAAATAGACGGCATTATTTTTCTTGTTTCCTTTCCCTGCGGTCCCGATTCCCTGGTAACCGAAATATGCCAGAGAAAGATAAAAGATATTCCCTTTATAACCATAGTAATGGATGAGCTGCAGGGCGAGGCAGGGCTTCGCACCAGATTGGAGAGCTTTATTGACATTATTTCAATGAAAAAACAGGAAGAGAAAATAATTTGAGGTGTGATTTATGAAAAATGAACTTGTTATTACCTTCCCGCACATTGGTAATTACTACATTCCAATATCAAAGCTTATTGAAAATACATTGGACGGAAGGGTTTTAGTTCCGCCTCCCATAACAAAAAAGACAATAGAATTGGGAGTAAGGCACAGCCCTGATTTTGTGTGCATACCCTTTAAATACAATCTGGGCAATTATATTGAAGCTTTGGATATGGGAGCAAATACGCTGATACATGCGGGAGGAGGCTGCCGCTTCGGCTATTACGGCGAGGTTTTAGAGCAGATATTAAAGGATTTGGGATATCAATTCAACTTTTTCAGCCTGGTGGATACCCATAACATGAATATTTTATTCCTTTATAAAAAATTCAGCTCACTTAATCCCTCCCTTAAGCTTTTTCAGTTTATAAAGGCCTTCAGACTTGCAAAGGAGCAAATTGATGCTCTTGACAACATTGACATAATTATCCGGAAAAACATAGGCTTTGAAAAGGTAAAGGGAAGCTTTGAAAATTTATCAAAGGAATTTCATGCAAAGCTTAAGGATACACAAACCATAAATGAAGTAAGAAAATTAGAGGAAAGTTTTTTAGAAAGGTTTAAGAATCTTCCCTTGAACAAGCCGGCGGCTCCTTTGAAAATCGGTATTGTAGGCGAGCTATACACCCTTATGGAACCCTTCTCCAGTTATTTTATAGAGAAGGAAGTTGCCAAAAAAGGCATTGAAGTAACCCGATACATTACTGTTTCCTATCTTATTTTTGCCAAAGAGCACAAGGAAAAGATAATAGTTAAGGAAGCAGCTCCCTATTTGAAATTTGCAATAGGGGCTGACGGTACCGATTCGGTTTCAAGATCACAGGAATTTGCCAAAGGAAACTTCGACGGCATCATACATATAAAGCCCTTTGGCTGCACGCCGGAAGTTAATTCGATACCGGTTATTCAAAACATAAGCAGGGATTATAACATACCCGTAATTTACTTCAGCTTTGATTCACAAACCTCGGAGACGGGTATAAAAACAAGACTGGAGGCATTTTACGACATGCTTTCCATGCGAAAGGAGAATGCATTATGATAAAAGGATATTTGGGAGTAGATATAGGCTCTATATCCACCAAGGCGGTGGTAATAGATGAAAATGATAAGCTTCTTGCCGAAACTTACCTTTGGACGGAGGGTGACCCAATAGATGCAGTTAAAAGGGTTCTCGCAGAAATTGAAAGTCAGATCCAATCCCATGTTCAGGTGGTCTCCATAGGTACAACGGGCTCTGCCCGGGAGCTTATCGGTACCATACTTGAAGCCCAGGTAATTAAAAACGAAATTACCTCCCATGCCATAGGAACTTTATCTATTTATCCCGAGGTGAGAACCATATTTGAAATAGGAGGCCAGGACAGCAAAATAATTATACTCGATAAAGGAATTGTAACGGATTATGCAATGAACACCCTATGTGCTGCCGGTACCGGCTCCTTTTTATCCTCCCAGTCAAAAAGACTGGGCATAGCTGTTGAGGAATTCGGAAGTTATGCCTTAAGGGCGCAAAATCCCACTAAAATTGCCGGGAGGTGCACTGTCTTTGCCGAGTCGGATTTGATTCACAAGGCTCAGATCGGCCATAAAAAAGAAGACATTATCGCCGGACTGTGCCGTGCGGTGGTTACAAATTACCTGAATAATGTAGGCAAGGGCAAAACCATAAAGCCGCCCATAGTTTTTCAGGGAGGTGTCAGCAAAAATCCGGGAGTGGTCAAAGCCTTTGAGGAAATAACATGTGAAAAGATTCTGGTTGATAAAAACAGCCATCTGTTAGGCTCCATAGGTGCTGCAATCCTGGCAAAAAAATCAAAAATAGAAAAGCTCTTCAGCTTCAATATACGTAATGTGGATTTTTCGACAGAGGGAAGAGAATGCGGCATGTGCCCTAACAATTGCGAAATAGTCTGCGTAATGAAAAATAACGAGTTTTTGGACGGCTGGGGAAACCGCTGCGAAAGAGGACTATTAAATGTGAGAAACAAGGTTGTAAATGAGTAAAAGAGGCTGTCGCAAGCAGTGTTTCAAATGCGGCAGCCTCTTTTTTATGTATTTTACAGTGCGCTGGTTATGAATCTGAATATTGTTTCTTCATAGCTTTGAAGCACAGGAGCGGCAAATTTTTCAGCTTTTCCGGTAACTTCGGGGTGAGTTTCCCTGTATTCATTCCAGGTCTTGTAGTATTTATGCCCTGCAAATTCCCTTGATGGCAATACTCCCGGTTTCTGTTCTTCATAGGTGTTTTCCTTGTAGTCGGAATAATTTGTATTCTCATAAACATACTGGAGAACTGCCTTAAGGTTTTCCAGGTTGACGTTTTCCGGAACAAGGACGCTCTTGTCAAAGTCGAACCAGTACCTTCCGCCGGGTGCCAATATATCTATAAGCTCTTTTGCCTTGTCAATACACTGCTCTTTTGTGCCGGTTTTTAATAAAGTTACGGGATAGAATCCGGAAAGTATGTGCTTCTTTCCCAGCTTGTCTTTTACAAGCTTAGGGTCACCGTATTCAAATTTCATCTGTGTATTTTCCGGCAATTCATAAAGATAATCTATAAACCTCATCCAGTTTTGCTCCACAAAAATGGACACACCCTGACCGGAATCAGCCAGTGCCTGGACAACCTTTTTAAATGTAGGCCAATAAAATTTTGCGAAATCTTTTTCTCTCATGAAAGGTCCCATATGTAAAGGAATGAATGTAGTGCCGTCAATTGAGGGCTTGGGTGGTATACCCATTTTTAGGGCTATAGGAACTACTGCTTCGCAGGCTGCCTCCACTTTTTCGGGGAAACGCCTTATATCGGTAACAATTCCCGTAAAGCCCCTTGCCCAGTCGGCAATAATATCCAAGGGTGCCAGTGTGAATCCCCCGGATAAAGGTGAACTTATTGCATAACCATATTTTTGCCTGAGCTTGCCTGTAATTCCTCCATAAACAGCAAAATCATCAAGGAAGGATTTCATAGCTTTTGCGAAGACGATGGATCTTGTGGTCGGGTCTGTGTCTAATGCTGCAAAAACTCGGGGAAGTACTTTGCTCACTATAAAATCATAGGGAGCTTTGATAAGCTCATCATATTCTTCCGGCTCCATGCCAATTACCTCGGGATGCTGCATAAAACCGCTGGAACTCATAACAAACTGCTTTGACTCTAAAATCTGAAATGCCGCAGGGAATCTGAAGGAACTTACAGGAAGGGTATCGGATATGAATTCCTGGCAAACCTTATCGAAAGCCGACTCCCAGAAAGCTGAATTCCACTGCCCTTCCAGTAAGTCATGCCCTGCATACAAAAGGCAGAATTCTTTGCCATATCCTACGGAGATAGGCACTCTTTTAGGAATGAAACCTCTTTTCAAGTCCTGAAAAAGACGGGTTCTTTCCTGAGCAAGATTTAATGCATCTGTCATTTTTACACCCACCTTACAATTTTATTTTACAAATTTCTTTTGATATAAGCATAAAATTCAATAAAAAATTTTAAAATCCTCCTGTTTTTTATAAAGTTCATGAAGGATTGTGAAAAATATATAAATCAAATTAATTAATATATTGCAAGGCTTGGACGTATATTTGTATTATGAATGATTAATATAATCCAATGATTGAGAGAGGGGGAACAAATAATGTGGACAAACTTTTTTTCAAAAGAAATGGGAATAGATTTAGGTACTGCAAATACCCTTATATATGCCAAGGGTAAAGGTATTGTTCTACGAGAGCCATCCGTTGTTGCAGTTAAGAGCGATTCATCTAAGGAAGTTTTGGCAGTTGGCGATGAAGCCAAGCTTATGATAGGAAGGACACCGGAAAATATAAATACCATAAGGCCTTTAAAGGACGGGGTTATAGCCGATTTTGACGCTACCCAGGCCATGCTGAAGTATTTCATTAAAAAGGTGGCAGGCAAATATTCCATGAAAAGCCCTAAGATAGTTGTGTGCTACCCATCGGGCGTCACCCAGGTGGAGAGAAATGCAATTGAAGAAGCCACCTACAGGGCGGGAGCAAAAAAAGTTTATCTTATCCCCGAGCCTGTTGCAGCGGCCATCGGTGCCGGACTTCCTGTTGCGGAAGCTACAGGAAGCTTGGTTGTGGATATAGGCGGCGGTACCACGGATATCGCGCTTTTATCCCTGGGAAACATTGTAGCCAGCCGTTCTTTAAGGATGGCAGGAGACGAACTTGACCAATCCATAATTTCATACATAAGGCGGGAATATAACCTGATGGTAGGAGAAAGAACGGCGGAATTCATAAAGACAGAAGTGGCTTCGGCTCTTTTGCCGGAAACCGAGATATTACTTGAAATACGCGGGCGGGACCTTATTACCGGCCTTCCCAAATCGGTGACTATTTCCTCTCTTCAGGTTTATGAAGCCATTAAAGAGACCATAAACACAATCGTAAATGCGGTAAAATCCGTACTGGAAGAAACTCCGCCGGAATTATCGGCAGATGTAATAGACAGGGGAATTATTCTGACAGGCGGCGGAGCGCTGCTTAAGGATTTGGATAAACTGCTCATGAGTGAAGCCAAAGTCCCCGTTAAAGTTGCTGACAATCCCTTAGATTGCGTTGTATACGGCGCGGGAAAATTTCTTGATAACATAGGAAATCCCAGCATTATGAATTCGCTGCTTATAACCGGCAAGTAAAATTTCTGAGAAAATATGACTCTTGGTATTATGAATTTACTGCTCATAGCCGTAAGGCAATTTATTTTAAAATGAAGTCCGCTCCCGGGCACACCCGAAAACGGACTTTTTAAATTCTTACTTCATCAATTTGCAGATATTATTTGTAAATTCCACCGGATCTGTTACCGGTAGGCCTTCTATTAAGAGAGCCTGGTTATAAAGCAAATCCGTATATAGGCTTAGCTTATCCTTGTCATTTTGATAAGCCTCCTTCAAAATGCTGAAAACATCGTGGTTGGTGTTTATTTCAAGGATTTTATCTGCCTTAAGGTTTTGATTGTTAGGCATAGAGTTTAATATTTTCTCCATTTCTATGGTTAGCTCGCCTTCGTTTGAAAGGCAAACAGGGTAGTTTTTAAGCCTTTTTGAAGCTTTGACACCTACAACCTTGCCGGATAAAATATCCTTCATACTGCTGAATAAGTCAATTGTTTCTTTGTCCTCTGACTTTTTTGAATCCTCTTTATCATCGGATTCTATTCCTAAATCACCGCTGGATACATTTTTAAATTCCTTTTCCTTATAGTTTAATAGCATCCTTATGGCGAATTCATCAACATCATCGGTAAAATAAAGAATTTCATAGCCTTTATCCAAAACAAGCTCGGTCTGAGGCAGCTTTTCTATTCTTTCATTTGACTCACCGGCAGCATAATAAATGTATTTCTGGCCTTCAGGCATCCTGGACACATATTCATCCAAAGTTACCATCTTCTTTTCTTTTGATGAATAGAACATCAATAAATCCTGCAATACGTCCTTGTTGCTTCCAAAATCGCTGTAAACACCGTATTTCAACTGTCTGCCGAAGGTTTTATAGAACTTCTCGTACTTTTCTCTGTCGCTTTTTAAAAGATTTTCAAGCTCGCTTTTGATTTTTGACTTTATGTTTTTTGCGATTAATTTCAACTGCCTGTCGTGCTGCAGCATTTCACGGGAAATATTCAAGGATAAATCCTCGGAATCCACAATACCTTTAACAAAGCTGAAGTAATCAGGCAGTAAATCGGCGCATTTGTTCATTATGAGGACGCCGTTAGAATAAAGCTCCAGTCCCTTTTCATATTCCTTTGTGTAAAAATCAAAGGGGGCGTTTTCAGGAATAAACAAAATGGAGTTATAGCTGACAGTACCTTCCACGTTAAAATGAATGTATTTAACGGGTTTATCAAAGCCATAATGCTTTTCGGAATAAAAGTTTTCATAGTCCTCGGCTTTAAGCTCATTTTTATTCTTTTTCCATATGGGGACCATGCTGTTTAATACCTGCTCTTCCTTATAATCCTCATATTCATTTTCGCTGCCTTCTTTGGGGCGCCTGCCTGTTACATCCATCTTAATTGGATACCTTATAAAATCGGAATATTTCTTAATGATGGATTTAAGCCGGTATTCCTCCAAATATTCATCAAAGCTTTCCTCTTCGGTATTAGCTTTTATTTTTAGAATTATTTCCGTTCCAACTGTGTCTTTCTCTGCCGTCTCTATACTGTAGCCATCAGCACCTTTGGATTCCCATTTATATGCCTCATCACGGCCTAGAGCCTTGCTTATTACGGTAACGGTATCGGCCACCATAAATGCCGAATAAAACCCTACGCCGAACTGGCCAATTATATCATGGCCGTCCTTTAATTCATTTTCTTTTTTAAACTGGAGGGAACCGCTTTTTGCTATGACACCTAGGTTTTCATCCAGCTCTTCCTTTGTCATTCCAATGCCGGTATCTGCTATTTTCAGTATTCTGTTTTCCTTGTCGGCTGTTATTTTAATGAAGTAATTGTCTTTGTCAAAGCTTAAGGACTTATCTGTCAGTGCCTTGTAATAAATTTTGTCTATTGCATCGCTGGCATTGGATATAAGCTCCCTTAAAAAGATTTCCCTGTGAGTGTAAATTGAATTAATCATAAGGTCTAAAAGCCTTTTAGACTCTGTTTTAAATTGTTTTGTTGCCAATTAAACCTCTCCTTTCGCAATGTAAATGCCTGATTGACAGGCATAATTATGTAATAGGTAAGTTATTAGCACTCTAAACTTTAGAGTGCTAATAACTTATAAATATCATATTTTAATTTTAGTGTCAATATTATATGTTTAATTGGCCTATATTACATGGTGTCTTAACTTAATTAATTCTTTTGAGCCGGCTTGTTTCCGGAAAAAACTGCATGGACTATAAATGGAATTGCTACGGCAATAAGGGTTGCATATCCCAAATAAGAATATCCCACTTTTACCAGAGGAAGCAATCCAAACTGTGAAATACAAAAGGTCATCACAGTGAAAACAAGAGAAACCGCTATGCTGCGCTTCATATGCTTCGAAGCAGATGCTTTTTGGTCATTATCACGGTGTTCCAATGCATCTACCACCCTGGTAACAAGGCCGGCAATCATATTTACGCCAGTGGATACTGCCCCTAAAATGATGAGAATGGATATAATAGGCATCAATACTGCTGCTCCCACACCCTTTTGAACAAGGAGCAGCATAGGTACAGCCGTTTTTGCAAGCTCCTCATTATGAGCCACAGCCAGCAGGCCAAACACGGAGATAACCATACATACGGTATTCACAATAAATGTATAGATCATGCTTAAGTTAAGCTGTTTTTCATCGGTGAGGGGTTTCACATGCTGGTACATCAACCCGACAGAAGCAAGCTGAAAAAGGGCATAGACAACAGATGTCCACAATGCGCTTAAAAAGGAGCCGCTTTCTTTTGATCCAACGGGAAGAATACCCTCTCCCAAGCGGGCAATAGTATTTACGATTGTATCCCATTGTGCAATAATATTAGGAACCAGAACAACCAGCAAGCCGATAATAATCATCACCGACAGGGTTGATGCTGCTTTCCTTACAATATCCGTACCATACATAGCTATAACAAAAATGAAAACGCCTATCAAAAAAGTACAGACAAAATAAGGAAGGCCTGTCAATATGTTAAGTGTTGAGCCGCCTGTTGCAAATGCCACAGCCGGAGCCAGGCATATAAGCATAATGTAAACTACTTCATATAGGTTGGAAAATATATGGCGGTATTTACCGTAAAAGCTGTCCGAAAAGCTGCGGTAGTTATAGGTCTTATTCCTGAACGCGAACCTTAGCCCATACCAGAAAAACAAGGCCAGCAGAGCCTGGGCTATTATTGGCATAAACAGCGCCCATATTCCGTAATTGATGAAATATTGATATAACTGGGCTCCCGATGCGAAGCCTCCTCCGAATTGTGTGGTAAAGGCTACAAAGGCAATTCCTATTGCCAGGGGCATTTTATTCTTATCGATCATTTAAAACGTCCTCCTTTATGGTTTTTTCAAAAGTAATCAGCTTACCGGGATTGAGAATATTTTTTTCGTCAAAGGCCAGTTTAACGGACTGAAATAAACGGTACATTCTGTCTCCTATAAAATCCTCCAAAAATTCAAGACGTCCGTTTCCGATACCGTGTTCACCGGATAACTGGCCTCCCAGCTCTTTGGACAGTGCATATAGTTCCTTTAAGCAGGCCTTTGTATTGGATTTCCATTGTTTCTCCGACAGATGTTTATCCCTAAGCATCTCTGTATGGATATTTCCGTCTCCAGCATGTCCTACGGTCATAATACGAATTCCGTATTTTTTACCGATATTCTTTGCTGCTTTAACGAAGTCTGCAATCCTTGGGCGTGGCACCACAACATCGCATTCTTCCTGGGCAATGCTGTCGGCTTTCATCCCTTCAAGAACCGCAGCACGGACCGACCATACCGAGGCACTTCTCTCATCGGAATTGCATATAAGTGCATCCTGGGCTCCGGCTTCAATGCAAACTTTGGCTGCCTCATTGGTCATTTTCTCAATTTCCTCCCTGCTTACAGCATCAAACATCACAATCAAATAGGCATTGGCGCTGCGGTGAGGAAATGACTTATTAAGATGCCTTTCTATAATATCTAGAAGCTCTGTTTCCAAGAATTCTATAGCAGTTGGAATAAAGCTCATTTGCAAAAGCTTTGGGACCGTCTCAATACAGGTTTCAATCTCATCATAGGGTACCACAATAGACCATGTAAATTTCGGAGCGGGGATTAAGCGCAAGGTTACTTTTGTCAATATGCAAAGGGTGCCTTCGGAACCGATGACCAAATCCTTGAGGGCGTAACCCGTTGTGTTTTTAACTACATTAGATGAGAAATTCACAATTTCACCATCAGGCAATACAGCCTCAATAGCCCTTACATAATCCCTTGTCACACCGTAGCGTACGGCTCGCATGCCTCCGGCATTTGTGATAACTGTGCCTCCAATTGATGCAGTTCTCTCACCGGGATCCGGAGGATAAAAAAGTCCTGCTGACTTTGCAGCATCTGCCACTTCTGACAACAAAGCTCCCGGTTCAACGGTAATAGTGAGATTCTCATTATCTATCTCAAGAATTCTGTTCATTTTCATTAAGGAAAGCATTATGCCGCCGTATTTGCAGGTTGCGCCTCCTGCCAAGCCCGTCCCTGCACCTCTGGCAGTAACAGGGATGTTATTTTCATAGGAATACCTCATTATGGCGGAGACTTCTTCCTTACTGACTGCCTCAATGAAAAGATCCGGGACATATACGCCGTATTCCGGCATTTCATCATGAAAGTATTCTTCCTTTATGTCCTCCCTGCATACCATACGCCGAGAAGGAACCACTGTTTTAAAATATTTGATATCTTTCTCATTGATTTGATGATAAGGATATGGCATTACAATTCCTCCTTCTGTGCACGGATGCGCTCTAAAAATCGCGGTACAATCTCATACAGGTCATCCACAATGCAGTAATGGGCTATGTTGAAAATCAATGCATCGGGATTCACATCTATCGCAACAATACATTCTGAGTTTTTCATGCAGGATGCAAACTGAATAGACCCCGATACGCCGCAGGTGATTATAAGCTTAGGCTTGACGGTACGTCCGGATAAACCAATCTGATGGGCTGTGTCTCCATATCCTGCCTCTACCATAGGGCGGGTAAAGCACAATTGACCTCCCAAGCTTTCAGCCAGCTCTCTTAATAGCTTTAACCCCTTTTCATCCTTTACCCCGCGTCCGGCAACGACAAGGGCCTCTTCTTCCTCAATCTGCTTTTTCTTTTCCAGGGGTTTAACAGAGCATACCTTTATCCGGGATGCTGTCAAATCATCTGTAACTTTCATCCTCACAACCTCGCCGGAAAATCCGGGCACCGGCTTAGCAGCATCCATAACCTTATATCGCACTGTGGCAAACTGAGGTCTGGAATCTGTTATAAGAATTTGTGCCATAACATTTCCGCCAAAGGCCGGACGGATTTGAACAAGATCAGAATTTTCCCGCATCATAAGTTTAGTGCAGTCTGCCGTCAAGCCTGTATGAAAACGGGTTGATAATCTTGGTGCAAGAGAACGGCCTAATGATGTAGCGCCCAGCAAAACCACAGATGGTCTGAGCATTGCAATGCAATCAGTTACCGCAGCAGCAAAACTATCTGCCTTAAAGGCTTCAAACTCCTTATGCTCATAGATATAAACCTTTTTTACGCCGTAATCTGTTAGCTTTTGTGCATTTGCGGAAGTGCCCTGTGCTCCCACAATAACAGCATGTACATCATATCCTATATTCTGGGATAAGCGGCGGGCTTCACCGATTAACTCAAACACAACGGGATGAATATGTCCGTTTTCCTGTTCTGCATATACCAGGATATCCTTCCATTGGCTCTTATCCACAGTTCCGGCTTTCTGTTCAAAATATATGGCTTCCCTAGGGCATGTCCTAATACAAAGGCTGCACATCCTGCAGGCATCATTGGCCTCTATGCCTTTTTCACCCATGGTTAGTGCCTGGAAGGGACATTTATTGATGCATTCCCGGCACAGGTTACATTTTGCCTCATCAAAATGTATAAAGTTCATAAAATCCCCTCCCTATATCAATTTTCGTTTTTTAAGCAATTCAAACATCCGGTCTGACTTTTCAGCAGGAGTCCCATGGATATATTCCCTTACATCAGATACCTCCGGTGGAAACATCCGCTCTACAGCAGTGGGAGAGCCAATCAATCCAAAACACGACATGTTTTTATCGGGAAGAGCATCGCAGGAAAGAAAGCGGACTGACCTTTTTGCTGTTGCAAGCCCCAGCTTATAAGAAGGAAGCCGGGGTACGAAAATATCCTTTTCCACTGTAATCAGGCAAGGATATTTCATTTGGGATTGCTGAATGCAGCTGCCTGTTTTCTGAAGAACTGTAATTGCTTCCCCAGAAATATCTTCAATGCTGTTAACCCAGGCAACATGAGGGATTCCCAGGTGCTCTGCAATAGCCGGTCCAATTTGAGCGGTATCTCCATCAGTTGTCTGCTTTCCGCATATGATTAAATCTGCTCCGCCTAAACTGCGTATACCCTGAAAGAGAGTATAGGATGTTGCCAAAACATCAGAGCCTGCAAACTTTGGATCAGACAGGATTACAGCTTCGTCCACCCCCATCATATAAGCATCCCTCATCATTTCCTCCGCCTGCTTAGGGCCCATTGTCAAAGCAGTTACAATTCCTCCAGCCTTCTCCCGTATCCGTAAAGCAGCTTCCAGAGCAAAGAGATCATAGGGATTTGTTTTGGAATTGTGACCCGTACGTTTCAGGGTGCCCTTTTCCGGGTCCACTTCAATAGAAGCCGAATCCGGAACCTGCTTAATACAAACAATAATTTTCATCTTTATTACAACCTTTCATTTTAAGTCAATATTTTAACAAATAAAGGCATTAAAACTTGAAAATAGATAAAAAAATAAAACCGGATTATTTTTAAATTCGAATATTTTGGTTCGAATTTTTAATCCGATTATATCAAATAATTTTACAGATATCTACACTGCTAGTATTTTATAGAATAAATAAAAGATTCTTACAATTCAGCTTATTTGCTATATTGATTCCTTCCTCTCCATACTACGTCACGGTAGCACTCCGGGTCCGTATCTCCCTCGGTACTTATAAGGAGAATCTTTGAATTTTTATCAAGCTTAAGCTCTTTTCTGAAGGATTGGTATTTTGTATCTGTCATAATATAAGCCAAAAGCCCCGTAGTCACTGCTCCGGATTCACCGGACATTATTCTTTCATCCTGCCCCATTGGATTTCCCAATATCCTCATACCGTAAGCTGTTACAATATCTGCACAGGAGGCAAAATAAGCACTGTGATTTTTTATTATTTCAAAGGATATGGTATTAGGCTCGCCGCAGGCAAGCCCTGCCATCAAGGTAAGCATGTCCCCCTTTTTAAAACGAGCTTTTCCGTCATTGGCAAGGGCGGATAAATAAAAGCAGTCAGCCTGGTCTGATTCCACTATTACAACCATGGGTGGGTTTTCTTTATATACATTTGCATAGTAGCTCTGTATTGCGCTGGCAAAGGAGCCTACTCCCGCCTGCAAAAATATATGAGTAGGAGGGTAATCCATTTGTTCTTCTATTTCTAAAGCCATGGCGGAATAACCCTGCATAATCCAGGTTGGAATTTCCTCATAGCCTTTCCAGGCTGTATCCTGAACCACTATGCCATTGTTTTCTTTTGCCTGGTTATTCGTATAGCGCACCGTATCGTCATAATTCATTTCCGTTATGACGCATTGCGCTCCTGTATTCAAAATATTTTGCCGGCGCCTTTCTGTAGAACCCTTTGGCATATTTATCACCGCTTTATAGCCTAATTTTGATGCCATCCAGGCGACAGCCCTGCCGTGATTTCCGTCGGTTGCCGAATAAAATGTAATATCCCCTGTTTTTTTCTTGGTCTTCGGAGATTTAAGCTCTTCAAAAGTAACTTCACTTATATCCTTGCCTAAAGAAATGGATAGGTATTTTGCCATGGCAAAGCCGGCACCTGTGATTTTAAATGCATTTAAGTCAAAGCGCTTTGATTCATCCTTTACATAAATTTCGCCTACTCCAAAGTGCTGTGCCAGTGATTTTAGCTTCACAAGGGGTGTGATTTTATAGCCGGGTATTGTTTTATGAAAAGAGTATGCACATTTTGCATCATCCGCAGTTATATAGCAATCCACATTATTAAGCTGACTTTTAGGCATGGTGTTTTTAGCCCATTTTATTTCCATGACAATCCCCCCTATTTTTCTTCCTTGTTCTTTTTAGATTGCTTCTTTTCCTTTTTATATTCTTCTTTATATTCTTCATATTTTTTATTTTCAGCCACTCTGAACCGCACTATTTCTGCAACCAATTCAGCAGGCAGAGGTTTACTATAAGGAAATTGAATTGCTCCTTTTGAGTTTTTATATTCCGCTAATTTATCCAAAAAGTTCTCAACACCGCTGGCTCCGGGATAAAAACCCAAATGGCTTTTGTTGGCTGCAAAATGCACCAGATTTCCGTATAAATCATAGGTGGGCATCTGCCAGCTTATCTTTTCCTTTGCCTGGGGCGCATTTTCCCTTATTATCTGTCTTATAGCCTGAAGCTTTTCCTGTACATCCGGTGAAAATTGATTTATGTATTCATCAATGGTACTGATGATATTTTTATTTTCATCCATGGTTTTTCTCCCTTTTTTTTGGCTTTTTTTATTTAATAATATCAATTTTGCCCATAAAAGAAAATAGAATTACAAACGATGTTAATTTCAGTGCACTATAAACTATAAAAGGCTTTCGAAATTTACGAAAGCCTTTTATCTTTGTTATTTAGTGGCATTGGTTTTGAGGCAGGCAGCATACCCGCCGCCATTTTCTCGGTCCGGGCACATTCTCACGTCCTTTTAAAATAGCTTTAAGCATATGCCATTAACTATTTATACCATAACATTGTTTTGGCATATGTCAATAATTCAAGCAAAAGATTATTTTAATTAAAAAAGCTCCTGTTTTCAGGAACTTTTTATATTTTAGTTTACTTCAATTTTTTATTCACTTTCATAGAATATATCTTCCTCTTTTACACCTTTATCAATAAGGATGTTTATACTATCCTTTACCATATTTTTGGAGCCGCACATGTATGCCTGATATCCTGCTAAGTCCATATCCTTTAAAATATCAGTTACATGCCCCTTCCTATAGCCGCTATTCTTATCCCGGGAAACTACAGGTATATATTCAAATTTTTCATATTGCTCATCCAAAGCTTTAAAATAATCATGATACAGGAATTCTTCCTCATATCTTTGGCCATTCAAAAGTTTTACTTCAGATACCTCCGGATAATTTAACAATATATCCTTAGTTAGTGCAATAAAAGGGGTTATCCCTATGCCGTTTCCTATGAATACGGCTTTCTTAACTGCCGGCTTAAGAACCAGTTCATCTCCCATAGGTCCTTCCAATTCCACCATATCTCCTATTTTAAACTCTTCAAAAATCTTGCCTGTGCCATAGCCATTCTGTACCTTCTTTATTATAACGCTTAGCTTTGTACCATCTACATTATAGGATGAAATGGAATAGGCCCTGTATGCCTTTGGCTCATCCTGAATTTTGACCAGTATAAACTGCCCTGACTTATAATCCACTATTTCCGGGGACAGAAATGTGAAAGTATATTCTTTTACATCCTCGGCTAAATCTTTTATATCCGATATCTTCGCCCTTATTTTCTGTTTATTTTCGTAGCCTGAGATGGATGTTTTCTCTTTTAATTTTATAGCATCCCTTTCATATTCCAGTGAAAGTATTCCTGCAGGACAGTTTTCAACACAGGTGGAGCATTTAATGCAGTTAATATTATCAAACTGATTGTTATCCGAGAACTCTAAATAAGGTGTAAGCTGAAAAGGACACACCCTCGAACACTTACCGCAGGCATGGCATTTTTCTGTGCTTGATATAGTGATTTTCTTTTCAGTCTTTTTTGTTATTCCAATTTTCTTGCCAAGCTTATGTGACAGTTTCTCCATTGTTCCCATTGGGCAAAACTGGCACCAGGTTCTGGGGGCGAATAAAATGGCCAGTGTACCTCCGGCTATCAGTACTACCAGGTAAGTGTTGGCAAAGATAAATCCAAGTTTATCAAGAAAATCAAAAGTTCCCCAAAATGCTAAGGCTTTCAATATCTTTCTCGATAAGTTAAACATAAAGAACAGGAAGAAGAGAGTTATAAATATCTTGGATTTTATAAACTTAGGAATTTTAACATTCCTGCTTATAGGCATCATCAGTTTGTCAAAAAGGCTTCCATGAGGGCAAATATTGCCGCACCAGTATCTGCCGGTGAAAAAGGAAGTTGTCAGAAGACCGGCTATTACCAGCAATACAAGCAGGCCAAGTTTAGGTTCCCATAATCCGCCAATTGCCACGAGCAAGGTAAATACCCAGGCGTATTTTCTCATAGGAGTAAATGTCCGATTGGTTTTAATAAAATAATTATTTAAGCTTTCCATGCAAATGCCTCCTATAAAGCAAAAATCATATACCCCAAGGGGGTATATGAAAAGTATAATTTATACAGGTTAATTTGTAAAGTAAAAATTTAAAATTATTGATTATATTTTTATAATGCAATTCAAACTCTTTCAGCAGAAGATAATAAGAATTCACTTATTTTGTCCGATTTATTGATGATTGCATGCCCTGCTTCAGGCAAAATATTTATTTTTGCATGGGAGACTAAATTTCCTAATCGTTTTGCTGACTTTTCGGAATGAAATATTACATCCTTCCCGCCTACATACATTGTTACCGGCATAGCCAGCTTTCTTAATTCAGAGTCTTCAAATAAAGGCATCATTTCACGACGGTAATTGAAATTCTCACCGACAAGCTTTTGGTATTTTAAAAATTCTTCCGGAATATTTTCATCCATGTTGACCTTACGGAACAATTTGCTCACAACTTTTTCGCCTAAAATTCTATAAATTGTGGCATTTATGATGAATGAAATCTTTTGGGGACCAATACCTGCAGGACAGAGCAGCACAAGTTTATCCACCTTATCAGGATATCTTGTGGAAAATTTTATCGCCAGCCATGCGCCTAAGGACATACCTACAAGACTTGCTTTTTCTATTTTGAGAGCATTATAGACATCATATAGCCATTCTGCAAATGCATGGTCGCTAAAGGGCATCTGTTTTTCATCACTATGGCCGGGTTCGCCGGGTATATCTACCGCATAGACACGAAAATTCCTTGAATATTCCCTCGCATCTCCCATCCACATAACGGCATTCATGGCACTTCCATGAAGCAATATAAGAGGCGGAGCTTCCTTATCCCCTGAGGCAATGACAAAAGTTGAGCCATGGCGAGTATTCACATAAAATTTTTCGTTTGGAGATACCCAGTGCTGAAGAAATGAGTCATAGAATTTTATAACTTCAGCTTTCCCTTCCTGAGACTTAAAAGCGCGATTTATTTTCACTAAATTCCCCCTCCTAATCATGGGTTTAAAAGCCAGCCTTCTGCCTGCTCTTTGCTGCTGAATACCCTGAAGCTGTTTCCCTTGTTGGATTCAGCCAAGAAATCTTTGAATTTGCCTTTGATCCTTTGGTCATCTGTCATAACCACAGCTGCTCTCACAAAGTAATTTGAAAACTTCTGCAGCACGCTTCCTGCCAATCCGGTTTTAAGCTTGAAGAAATCATCAGATAGCACATCTCCATGAATCAGCACCATATCAGTCTGGTTTTCAAGACAGGCTGAAATTAAATCCAGGGCATTTTGCTCGCTTTGAATAGGCGTTTGTGCCGATGCACATTCAATATATTTATTACCATCCTTTACAGTCACTGTATAATCCATGCTGCTTGCCTCCTTATCTTCATTTCCCATTATTCCTCGCAGGTTTTTTACCCACTTAAGCTCATTCTCATAAGAAGAAATGATATTCTCATAAATCATATCCCATATTAATTCTTCTCTCTTGCTTCTTTTGGGCGAAAAAATACCTCTCCTGCGCATTTCCTGTTGGGAAAGTATTTGCATCTTTAACTCATATTCATACTGAGTCAATAATGTATTTAATTCATCGTTACTTAGCTGCTCAGACCAGGCAAGCTGTACTAAAAATGTCTTTTTAAATTCAGGCGCTTCATTGGAGGATTTTACCCATTCCTTCAATTCATCCAGCCCTTCTCGTGTTATTGTATAAACCTTTTTAGAAGGCGTGCTTTCCTGATGATGAACTTCATTTGTTAACAATCCTTCATTCAAAAGCTCAACAAGGGATTTATATATTTGATTGTTGTTTCCCGACCAGTGCATAAATGGTGAATCCTGAATTATTTTTTTTAAATCATAGCCTGTCATCGGGCCGCAGCTTAATATTCCTAATATTGCATATTTTATTGACATGTCTTCATCTCCTTTAATGTTAGGGGATACTCCTCTTCTTTATGGATATTCTTCTGAGGCAGCCAGAGTAATATTTTTCTTCGAGTATCATATGTTAATAATAACATATGATACTCATAAATTCAACTATATAAATTTAAAGCCGCCATATTTTTGATACTCCATTTCTCCGGTAATAACCTTATACCAAGAGATTATAGGCCTCTTCAGGATTAAGAGAAAAATATTTTATTCTAAAAATTAATGGATGAAAGACTTATAAATCTTTCATCCATTAATTTTGTAATTGATTCTGATAAGGATACAAAGCCTGCCCCGAAACACTAAATGTATTATTTCTTCCTAGCTGATATAATAAACATCATCGGCCTGCGAAGCTCATCTCTCATTCCATCAACAGTTCGAAGTAAATGCTCTGATGGCTGAGGTTCAACAACTCCGGTTATTTCAAAGCCTCCCTGTATCAAACCATTCAGGTATGTTGTAAGTGTTTTATGATACTTAATTACCTTTTCTCCAAGGAAATCAGCATCTCTTGGACCTTCAAAAAAGTAATTATCCACTGGAAAATGAAGGATATTTCCTTTATCATCATAATACCAATCCTGACTGCCATAAGCTGTAAAAATCGGATGCTCCACAGAAAAAATAAAGTTTCCGCCCTTTACAAGACAAACAGATACTTTCTCTACAATCTGCTCAAAAGATTCTATATAGTGAAAAGCCAACGAGCTGACTACTATGTCAAAAGAGTTTTCAATAAAAGAAATATCTTCAATTGGCATCTTAATATAACAAATTCTATGATCGGTTTTTTGTTTTGCTACAGTCAGCATTTTTTCTGATATGTCAACTCCTGTGACAGCCTTCGCACCCTTTTCAATTGCATATTGGCAATGCCAGCCGAATCCGCAGCCTAAATCCAGCACTCGTTTGCCTTTAAATTCAGGAAGCAGCTTTTGGAGGGTTTCCCATTCTCCTGCACCGGCAAGCCCTTTTATGGACCGGTTCATTTTACTGTATTTCCCAAAAAAAATAATGTCATCATATTTATTTTGTTTCAAGCTAATTCCTCCCATACAAATTATTTTTTACTTATTATTTGTATGGGCACCTGCAATCTTTTGGCCAATAATCATTAATATCACACCTTTATATTCTCATGAAATCTTAATCTGCATATTTTTTAATGTAAGTCACTCTTTAATATATGAGCAGCAATAATCCATGATTTTTTCTACAGAAATCTTAAAAGAACTGTTTGCAGGAATTTCAAAGCTTTGTCCTGCTTCATATTGTGACCAGGAGTCGCTTCCTTTCAGCAACACCTTTGCGGAGCCTGTCAAAACCTCCATTACTTCCTTATCTGCGGTGCCAAATTCATATGTACCTGGAAGTATGATTCCCAATGTCTTTTTTGTCCCATCTTCAAATAATACTGTGCGGCTGGTGACATTACCGTCAAAATACACATTTGCTTTTTTGACAATTGCTGCATTTTCAAACTTATCCACAAAGCACCTCCATACATAATATTATTAATACTATACCTATTTTTATAACATCATGCAAGGTACCGCATAACTTTCGTGCCGCTATCATTCCTTGGAATAAAAAATTGTGATAAAATTAATTATCATTAATTAAAGGAGGCCAAATTATGATAAATATCTTTGATTTTATATTACCTACCAAAATTAGGTATGGTAAAGGCATCATTGAGGTTTTAGGAGAAGAATTAAGATTATTAAATGCAAAAAAGGTAATGGTGATTACCGATAAAGGCCTTGCCAAAACAGATATGCTAAAAAAGCTTATATTTATTATCCAAAAGGAAGGAATAGATTTTGTAATATATGACGCCATTGAAGCAAATCCCAAGGATTATAACGTGGAAGACTGTGCAGCAAAGGCTAGAGAAATATCTGCCGATACCCTGGTAGCCTTTGGCGGAGGAAGCCCTATTGATGCTGCCAAGGCTGTTGCAGTTCTTGCAAAACAAGGCGGCAAGGTCAGGGATTATCAGGGAAAGGGCAAAATCAAAGATGACTGTCTTCCCCTATTAACAATTCCCACAACTGCAGGAACCGGGAGCGAGGTAACCTTTTCCTCAGTTATTACAGATACAAAGGAAAAATTTAAATTTACAATAAAAAGCACGGCTATAGCTGCAAAAACAGCAATTATAGACCCGGAGCTTACATTGACAGTTCCGCCTATGACAACAGCTGCAACAGGCATCGATGCCCTGACCCATGCGATAGAAGGCTACACGGCCAACTGCACAGAGCCTATAGCAGAAGCCGTAGGCCTATATGCGGTTGAATACATAGCAAAAAATATTGTAGAAGCAGTTAAAAACGGCAGCAATCTTGAAGCCAGGGATAAAATGATGATGGGAAGCCTCCTTGCAGGTCTATCCTTCAGCCACGCCGATGTAGCATCGGTTCACTGCATGGCTGAAGCCTTAGGAAGCATTTATGATGCTCCTCACGGCATGTGCAACTCCATATTGCTCCCTTATGTGATGGAATACAACTTGCCTGAAGCCGGGTATAAATATGCAAGAATTGCAAGAGCCATGGGAATAGATGAAGCAGACGACAATAAAGCTGCTGAAAAAGGAATAGAACATATAAAACAATTATCCCGTGAAATCGGATTGCCGGTAATTAAATCACTTAATGTAAATCCTGATGATTTTGAGCTGCTGGCTGAAATGTCGGTAAAGAACGGCTCCAACGCCAGCAATCCAAGATCTGTAACGAAGGAAGACTATGTTATGTTATTTAACAAGGCATATAATGATTAATTTTAATTTATAAAAATCGGCCACATTCCAAGAAAGAGGATGATGCGGCCGATTTTCGAATTCTTACGAAAAGGCTCCGCTAATGCTTCCGTAAGAGTTTCAACGCCTGCCGGCAAAAAGTCTGCGGACTAATTTCTGCATTTTATTTCTCAAAAGAATAGGAATCAATGCTCGATATAATTTTATTAAAATCCAGTATGGATACAACTTTATCTTCAATTATTGAAATTCCTGATATTATTCCATAATCATCACCAAAAACTGATGAATCGGGCTTTTTGATGGCATCTTGCGGAATCAGGTGCATTCCTATTACCTTATGTACGTGAAAGGCTGTCCTTTTCCCAAGGATTTCGGCAATTATAAATATATCTAATTCCTGTTGTTTTGATTTCCCGTGTTTTAAGTAAGCGGCAAGATCCACAACCGGCATAAGTTCGTTTCTGGGCGAAATTATCCCTTCCACATAGACGGGAGCCCTGGGCATAGGCTGAACAGCCCGGTATTGGAGCAGCTCGCTTACTATTGAAACAACAATGCCATACCTGTTGTCATCCAGGGCAAATTCCAATATTTGAACTTCATTGTTTTTTGTATTTCCTAAAAAACTCATCAATCACACCTCGATATTTTCTCATATCTAAAATGTTTCCATGGATATCTAACTGTTTTCTCTTTCAGGATTCTTATAGAAAGCCATTGATTGAAAACCGTCATTTTCATGTCTGAAATCCAGTTTGAATTTACCTACTTCTTCATGAAGGGTTGATGCCTGGGCAGACATCTCCTCACTGGTTGCAGAATTTTCTTCAGCCGTGGCAGCGTTGGTCTGTATAACAGAAGATACTTGCGAAAGACCTTGTTTAATCTGTTCTATAGCAACAGCCTGTTCTATAGATGCCTTTTCAACCTTATCTATGCTTTCAATGACCATTCTGGATTTTTCTTCAACATCATGGAGAATTTGCGCTGTCTGCAAAGTTATTTCCTTTCCTTTAGATACAGTAGCAACGGAAGTCTGTATTAAGTCTGCCGTATGTTTTGCAGCCTCCGCTGATTTTGCAGCCAGATTTCGGACCTCATCGGCTACCACTGCAAACCCTCTTCCTGACTCTCCAGCTCTTGCAGCTTCGATTGCCGCGTTCAATGCGAGAATATTTGTCTGAAAAGCTATATCCTCAATCACTTTAGTGATATTGGTAATTTCATTGGAAGAAGAGCTGATTTCTGACATAGCTTCTGTCAGCTGTTCCATGCGCTCGTTGCCGGCATTAACCCCTTCACCTGATTCTTCCACCAATTGTGTTGCTATCTTCACATTTCTTGAGTTTTCTTCGGCCTGCTCGGCTATACTTGCAATAGCAGCAGTCAATTCCTCAACTGACGCTGCCTGTTCACTGGACCCTGTAGCAAGATCCTGGGCACCGGCGGATACCTGGGCGGAACCGGCTGAAACCTGTTCAGCAGCTGTGTTTATGGTAAGCAATGTATGATTCAATTCTGAAACAGTATTTATCATAGCTTGTTTAATAGCTGCGAAATCACCTATGTAATCCATATTTATATTAATACACATATCTCCTTTGGACATAAGATTAAGCTTTTCCGAAATATCAGCAATATATGCCGAAAGAAAAGCGTTTGTCTTTTTGATGCTCTGTGCCATTCTGCCCATTTCATCACGGCTTTCATATTTAATGTTGACCTTCATATTGCCTTTTGCTATTTCATCATAAACATCCACAATTTCCCTAACGGGAGTCATGATAGACTTCCTGATCACAAAAATAACAATGACGGTGATAACTATAGCAGCTGCTGAAATTGAGAACAAAAGAATCCAGGCAAAAGCCTGCGCCTTATCGGCAGCTTCTTTCTGCACCTCGGATTTCTGCATTTCCACCTCGCTGAGCCTGTTGAATACCTCAGCCAGCTCTTCAACAATTGGCGCATACTCTTCCTCATAAAGTCTAAAAGCTTCGCCGGCAGCCTCTGCCGTATTGAGGTTGAGAAGCTGGGTGACTTTCTGTCTGGCAGATCCGGCTTTTTCAAGAAGCGTCTTTGCTGACTTTATCTCACCATCCATATCATTGTTTGCCCGGCCCTCTTCGAACGCCAATAAGTTTGCCTTCACGTTTTCAGCATCCGTTTGGGTCAGAGCTATTAATTCACCAATTTCGTCATCTGTATTTGCCTGCATAGCTTCAAGTAAATACCGTTCGATAGACATAGTATCACGGCGAATGTTCAATGCCCTAACTATTTGCGGAACTGTATATTCTCCATACATATCAACCTTCAGTCCAATTTGGATGATACTGAATGCCGATACTCCAACGGTTGCGATCATCAGAAGCAGTATAATGCCGAATCCGACAATCAATTTCATGCTTATTGATAAGTTTTTCATAGTACTTTAATTGCCTCCTTATTCTTTTGGTACTTTAACATTTTGCTTCAGTTGTATTTGGAATGGTAATTAGCATATATCCGGTATACCTTTTAACTTCTGCCATAGATGGTGAAATAAAAGTACTTATAAATGGTTCCCTGTCGGATATTGTAAAGTATTGTTGGCTTTTTTTCATGAGACTTTTAGGAGTATATTTATTAAATGCAGAACAGCAACATTGTGATAGCTAATTTATTTATTAAGGATCTGATTTTCAAAAAAATAACGTAAAATACTCTTTAAAAAACATTCAGAGCTTCTTATATATCAAAACCTCCTATACATATTACAAATATCGATTGTGTGAAAATACCCTGCCGTTATAAATAAACACAGCAGGGTATTTTTTAATTTATATACTCCTTTCAGGAGTATATTTGATATTTTATAAAAGCTCCATTTTGCTTAAATCAGACTTCGAATGAATGTCCAGTTTATAATATATATTCTGAAGAATAGTTTTAACAGTTTTTTCTGATATATAAAGCTTGCTTGCTATATCTTTTTTGCTATATCTGTCCCTGGCTAAAAGAGCTACTTCCCTTTCTCTTGGAGTCAGCGGCGATTGAGTTTGTTGAAGAAATTTCTTGATAATGTTTTTGCCATAAGCCTGCCGTTTGCAAAGTGTTATCAGCTCCAGGAAGCTGTTTCTATTTTCTGATGAGGTATGATTATAATTAGAAGATGCAAAAGATGCTTTGTGCATTTTTGTGTGGGGAGAGGATACGTGGTATGACTCATTTGAATTATTCATTGACTCCAAAAGGTCTTTCAGCGCCCCCCACTGCAAAGCAAAAGGCAGATAAATTCTGTCAGGTATGGCTAAATCGAGGGCTTCCTTGAAGTATTCAAGTGCTTCTTTGGCAGAACCGCTGTTTAGCTTTGCAATGGTCAAAAATATTAAATGATATACCTGAGAAAATATATAATTCATATTCTTACCGGCCTTCACAATGGTCTGTGATAATCCGCAAAGCTCTTTATACCTCATTTTATTAAGCAGAAAATAAGAGTAAAGTATTTGAAAATACGGAATGGCAGGAGCATACATTATCTTCTTTATACTCTCCATATCTTCAAAATATCTAGCAAATTTTTCTGCTGAGTCGAGTAATATATCAATAACTGAAAGACATAAATTCACCATGCGGACTACATAATATTCAGAGTCCTCTTTTGCATAATTTTGAATACTTTTTACTGCTGTTAAATAACCATTCACATCTCCTCTAAGAATAGCTATTCTGGCAAGGATTAATTCCGCACACAGGCATATACTGATTTGCTGTTCACTCCTGGCTTCGTATAATGCTTTATGACACAAAATTTCCGCCTTTTCATCTTCTCCGCGCATAAACATGACCTCAGCTTTCATAGCGGCGTCAGCACCGGTTCCCTGCCCGTATGTAAGCTCCAAATGATATGGCAGAAACTCTTCAATGTCTCTTAAAGCTTCGTCCAGCTTTCCAGGTTCACGCCAGAACAGGCACATTATAGATACACATCCAAAATTCCAAGGCATATCCTTCAAAATGATACTGCTTGGAGCATCTAAAATTTTAAGGGCTTCTCTTGCCCCTTCGCCCATCTTTTTTATATCATTGTGAGCAGTAAGAGACTTTAAGAGCAAGTACTCACCCTTAAGCCTTTTAAGTTCTTTTTGACTCAAATTGGCTTTATTAGTTTCAATTACGAAGTCAATCATGTCAAATAATATTCTCCCATTTTTTCCATTTCCCTTAAAAAGCATTATATAAGCAAACAAAAGAATGGCAAATGGATATTTATAAAGAATTCCCTCCGGGCATTTATCGATCAGTTCTGAAATAAGTCCCGATATGTCTTTTTCTCCCTGGTCAGTTATATATGTTCCGTCAAAAGGCAATGCCAATATGGCTTCATAATCTCTAACCTTCATAAAAAATTTTGCAGCGTTTAACAGTTGCAATTCACCGGCACAGCACCTTCCTGCAAGATGCAATATGAACTTCTGAAATTCCTCAGGCTGGTGTTGATAGAATTGATTTCTCAAATAACCCAGTAAAATACTGTGCATGGAATATATACTTTTATCCGGAAAAAACTTTATAAAATCATTTGAATTTAATAGATTTTTGATACTCTCCGGTAAAATATCTTTTTCAATCATGTGTGCTGCTTGTTTTGCTGTAAAGCTTTCTTTGACGGATATTATAAGCAGAAATTCTTTTTCTTCTGCTGTAAGCTTATCCCATACAGCTGTTTTCACCAACCGCTCAATATCTGCAGTATAGTTAAAAGAGCCGGTTTCCTTATAATTTATTATTTGCAGCCGTATAGCGGCTACCCAGCCTTCAGTACTTGAATAAACATGGTTAAGCATGCCATCAGTTAGGCGGATACCCTCCATGCGGAAAAGACTTTTTGTACTTTCCTTGTCAAAAAAAAGTACCGATGAGTCAATAGTGTGCACATTATCATTGTGAAATGTGATTTGCTTCTTTGTATTGAGATTCTGTGTAATAAATATCATATGGACATAGGGACATCTATGCATTGAAAAGGCGCTCATTAATTCATATGGAATTTCACAATTTACAAGTTGATAATTATCTATTACCAGGTATGTTTCTTTTTCGGAATAAAAATCCTTCAAGAGGTGCCTCACATACATCAAAGTTTCGGCAGTAGGCATTCCCAAACTTTTCAACCTGTCGGCAGCTTCAGCATTTACATTGGAAATCAGATCGCAAATACTTTCCCATGCCATATTCTCCTGCTCACCTAAACAAGTATACCAAAACTCATAGCTTTCCCCCGTAAGTTTTTGCTTTAAATACTCCCTCACAGCCGTAGTTTTTCCAAAACCTGACGGAGCTTCAATAACGGTTACAGGATGATATGATATTTGTTCAAGTTGTTGTTTTAACTTTTCAGAAAAATAATATATTTTTCGCTGGTTTAAATTCTTTTGCATATCATTTCCTCCAACCTGAATTGAAGAGGATGTTCTTTTATATCACACGGCATCCCGTTTAAAATCTATCGAAATTTTATAATTTTATTTATGCCCTCCGATTATTTAAAAAATATTCCTATATGAAGAAAGGTAAATTAATATATTTTTAACAAATATATTTAGATGCTTTTAGCCAAAATATTCATAAAATAACGTATTTTTCGACATTATAACATAAATTATAGGATTGTTTCAATTACTATAACATGTATAATTATAATAATTATACTCTTTTCAAATTACGATATATGATGAGGTGATTGAAATGTATGGTAAATTTGTCCGTGACAGAATTACCCAGCTGAGATTACAAAAAGGAGTGTCGGAATATCAAATGAGTCATGACTTAGGTCATAGCAGAGGTTATATATATAATATATCTTCCGGTAAATCCCTTCCGCCGTTAACTGAGTTTTTTGCCATATGCTCATATTTCGGTATTACTCCAGCCCAGTTTTTCGATGATAAGCAGAAAAATCCCGAGCTGATTCAAAAAGCTGTGGAAGGCTTAAAAAACTTGGATGACGGTGATGTCCTCATGATTTTAAGCTTAATTAACCGGTTGTTGAAAAAATAAATGGCTGTAAAATTACTTACATATCATGCAAATCACACAGTTCTTTTATCAATGAGCCATCGCATAAAGGTTGTAAGAGGGATACCTTCAATATTCATTTTGAAAGGACTTGATTTTATGTTTACCGTCGGTGTTGATATTGCTAAAAACAATCATTAGCAATAATTGACAACCGCTGTTTATTGTTATAAACTTTTTTAGCTTATAACAATAAACAGCGGTATGTAGGAAGGTTGATTTATGGAAAATAATTTGAAGTTATTCCGTGCTGAATGCCTATTTGCCTGTACTGTTCGGGGAAACGAGCCTTAATAAGACTTACCGCTCCGTATGTACTTTTGATAAATAAGATATGAGCAAGAACACCTGCTTATATCCTTATGGCATAATTATTTATTAAACGCAACTATATGCATATTCAAGCCTGTACTGTCTTTAAAAGGGTCATCGGCTATGGTCACAAAACCATACTCTAATCCTTGTCTTTCGGCAATGGCAAGACAAAGAGCATCATTGACAAACTTGTCTAAATGCGTTAGACTAAAATTGTCTAATGCCATTCGACTGGAGGTTGCTTTATGGAACAATATAAGTTAGGAGAAATGGAGCAAAGGTTAGCGGATTTAATTTGGGCTAACGAGCCCATAAGCTCCCGTACACTTACCGAGCTGTGCGCCGATGCCTTTAACTGGAAACGTACAACCACATATACAATGCTTAAACGACTGTGCGAAAGAAATATTTTTGAAAATCAGAACGGCACTGTTATAAGCTTAATGAGTAAAAATGAATTTCAGGCGGCACAGGGAGAACAATTTATAAAAGAAACCTTTGGCGGATCCCTTCCTAAATTTTTTGCTGCATTTACCCGCCGCAACAAGCTAAGTGACAAGGAAATTAATGAGCTTCAGCGATTGATTGATGAGCATAAGGAGGGATAAAGATGCTTGATAACTTGTTTGTGCAAATACTCAATATGAGCTATACCGCAAGCATCGCGATTTTATTTGTGATAGCTGCAAGGCTTGCGCTTAAAAAAGCACCCAAAATATTTTCCTATGCCTTATGGAGCGTTGTGCTGTTCAGGCTGGTATTTCCTTTCTCTTTTGAAAGCATGTTAAGCCTTATACCAAACAGCACTGCACCTATTCTAAGTGAAATTATGTATTCTCAAACTCCCCAGATAAATACGGGAATTAGCACTATTGATAATGTCATAAACTCCTCATTGCCTGCTCCAATAGCTGAAGCAAGTGTAAATCCTCTGCAAATATGGATTTTTATCGGAGAGATCATCTGGATTGCAGGTATAGCAAGCTTGATTTTATACAGCTTGATTTCACTTATCAATCTTAAAAACAGGCTTAAAGATTCGAAGCATGAAAAAGATAATGTTTATATAGCAAGGCATCTGGGTACGCCTTTTGTCTTGGGGATCATCCGGCCAAAAATTTATCTGCCGGCAAACTTATCAGAGGCAGAAAAAGAATACATCCTTTTGCACGAAAGGATCCACATAAAACGTTTCGACCATGTTATAAAGATGTTTAGCTTTCTGCTTCTTTGCATTCACTGGTTTAATCCTTTGGTATGGATTGCATTTTCTCTGTGCACAAAGGACATGGAAATGTCCTGTGACGAAGCGGTTATAAGGCGCCTAGGCAGTGATATTAAAAAGAGTTATTCTTCTTCATTGCTGGCCCTTACTTCAGGAAGGCGCATATTAAGCGGCGTTCCCCTTGCCTTCGGGGAGGTGGACACAAAAGGACGCATAAAAAACATACTCAATTTTAAAAAGCCGCAGTTTTGGGTCACAGTTATAGCCCTTATTGCTGTGTTTGGAATTTCTTTCAGCTTAATGGCAAACCCGAAGACTCAAACTTCCTTTAACGGTGCGACCTATAGAGTTGAAGAAATTATATACGACGCACCAAGGTATTCATTTGCGTATACTACAGATACGGCACCTGTTTTTACTATATCCTCAGACTATGTGCTTTTCAGCAAAGAACCTGCACAAACAGACTGGGTTATGCACAATAGCCTGTATAAGTATAATATAAAAAGGCAGGAATTGTATTCTCTTTTCCAGCCCCTTTTAAATAATGTACATGAAAAAATCGACCAGGCAAAATTAGTTTACAGGGCAGATACAAATGATCAAAATAACACTTTTTATCTCGTCATACAGTTAAAAAACGGGGATATACTGCTGGCACATGCGTATGATAGTCCATCCGATTCCAATATCCGCTCATTCAACCCCCATATCCGCTGGCTGTTCAAGCTTAAAAATATATCAGAAGTTTCAGTTGAAAGCTTGTGGAAATTGCGCACACCTTATGTGGGAAACAATTCTGCTGTTGGCGGTATTATAAATGAGCTGGTGATGCCTGACCACACAAACTATGACAGTTTTGAATTGCAGACAAGAAACCCGCCCTACAAAGTTACGGTAATTCTTAAAACCAACACCCAGGCTCTCGATTATTACACCGGCATTATGAACCAAAAGCCCTTTTTAATCAATGCATGCATAATGTTTTCACTGATTGAAAATGCAGATATTATAAATTTCACACTTTATGACGGTGTCTCTGAGCCTTACACTATAGAATATACCCGCGATTATGCAGAGTCTATTGCAGGCGCCGACCTCTGGGAAGAAAGCAAAACCTTTGGTAAATTCAAAGTGCTTTTAGACAGGATATCAGAGCATGTAGACAAAGCTATCCAGCCCATTGCTGAAGAAAAGAATGTTGGGAATTCTAATCAAATCCCCGACATAGAAGCAAAATCCTTTAATGATTACCCTGATTATTATCCTCCGGAGCAAGGTGAAGAAGATGGTATGTTTGTTGTTGTCCACGGAAAAGTACACGGCAGCACCTTAAATGTCTGGGAGAAGTTCCTTGCCTCTATAAAAAACAAGGAGTTTGCGGATATTACAATTTTGCAATATACAATAGAAGGTGATCCTATTTTTACCCATGTGATATATGATGTGGCCGGATATCAGGTTCTTACCGACTCCTCACGAGATAAATTTGCTGGTGAAGATGCAAAGAAAACACATATTAGCGAAGCACCACATCTTACAATTATAAATAATGAAGGCAGGACAACCATTTATCTGACTGAGAAAGAAAACCTCACATTGGAGCAGTTAAAAAGCGACAGTACAGAGAATGGACTTGTTCAGGCGGTAGTATCCTATAATAATTAATAAAAAACGCCGGTGTATACCATCGGCGTTTTTCAGGAATGGTCATCGAATACCTCCTTAAAGTGCATCACATTTTTATTTCTTTAAAATTGCTTCAGCAAATTCACGAACTTTTTCATTTTTATCTTCGCAAGCCTCTAGTATATATTGTTTATAGCTTTCCTTATAATTATTACTCATAAAATTCAATACATTTACCTTCCATTTCCATAAATCATCCGGTGTAAGATAAAAGAATTTAGGCTATATATTTTTTCTGTAAAAATCCTCTTCCATTTTCATAATGCTTTCCGGCGTCAGGTTAACTGTCTTTTCATCAATATCGTGATATTCATCCTCCTCGACCACTTCCCTTTATTCATAGGACATACATCCTGGCAGGCATCACGACCATAGTACCAGGGACCAAATTTTTGCTTAAAGGGTCCTTATCCAAATCCCGTCCTCCGAAAGTGGTGAGATATGAGACACAAGTTATAGGATTCATAGTATAGGAATCTGAAAGTGATCTAGCCGGGCAGGCCTTTATGCAATTGCTGCACCCTTCCGGGCATTTTGGCAGGTTTGTTGTTTCAACAAGTTCCATATCTCTGTCAGTAATCCAGGCCTCAATTTCCATCCATGAACCTTTTTCCGTATAAAAAAAATTATTTCTGCGTATTAATCCAAGGCCGGCTTTCATAGCTGCAAAGCGTAGCCCTACAGGTCCGAAGTTGCGATTGATGCAGTTTTTAACCCTTGCTCTCCAAAAAATGATCCATAGCAGCGCTTCTTTTGAATTCCTGAGTTTCCGCTTCAGCGCGCTCGTCAAAAATATAGTACTTGCCTATATGCCCTCTAATTGTTCAGGTATTTTATAATGCCCATAATGTGAAACAGCCACAACAACAGATTTTGCCCATTGATATTGTCTTTGAAGATCAGTCAGAGGCTTTGTCTCTGATAAAACATCTTTGAAGCAGGAACCTTATCCATCCTTTCTTTAAGCGCTTCGTCATAGCCCTCCAATTCCTTTATAGGAATGATTCCACACTTTTGATAGCCCAACTCATAAGCTTTTTCCTGAATTAATCTTTCAATACTCATGATTAATTATAACTATACAGCTCCCCTTATCTCTTCATATTAAATAATATTACGTTTAATTCAGATATTTGTTCAGATGGTCTATCATCAGTCCCCAGCCCTCTTTGGCATCCGGCATGTCACTCATTGTAAAGCCATGATCTGAGTTCTCAAAGCGTTTGTGGGTAGCATCCACACCAGCTGCAATGAGTAAGTCCCTAAAATCCTCTGCTTCTTTGCACAGGGAATCCATACCTGCCGTTATGATTAACGCTGGCGGGAACGTTTCCAGCTGTTCCTTGGATGCATACAGCGGAGAAATAAGCGGGTTTTTGCGTTCTTCCTTTTTGAGGCAGTAGCTGGCGTTGAAGAGCCTGAACATACTGGGGTTCAAGAAGGTCTCGGCAGCCCTCCCTCCCCCTTTGGGCTTTAAATATGGGTCAGTGTATATATCCATGGCTGGATAATCCAGGATGACGCATTTTATGTTCAACTCTTTTAAGCCCGCATTTTTAATACAGATGGCAGCAGTTAAATTTCCTCCGGCGCTGTGTCCGCCCACTGCGATATTGTCCTTGTCTATATTAAATTCTTCCGGATGCTCGCAGGCATACTTAATAACAGCATAACAATCATTCAGGGCTTGCGGAAAAGGTGACTCCGGGGCCAAGCTGTAGTCGATATTGAGAATTTTCGCATTGGCATTTATGGCCACATTCATCATATAAGGGTCGTCCATCTCCGGATTGCCTGAAATAAACCCTCCGGCATGGATATTCACAAACAAAGGCAGCTTATTGGGATTATCCAAATTATATGCCAGCACTCGAATCTTACCGACATTGGTATCGAGAAAAATCTCCTTGCCGACCGGCCTTTTTGATGGTGGCATTCCCGCCGATGAATTGGCAGCCATCTGCTTCATCATTCTGATTTCTTTAATTAGTTCTTCCCGGGTATAGATCTTTTCTTCAGGTATTCTATCCATCAAATCACTCCACCCTCTACTTATTTTTACAAATATTAATATATCAATATCTCCTTATCCTCCAATTCATCTGCTGTCTGAAAATGAGCAGTAAACCATCCAACTCAAAAAGAATGCATATATTGTTAACTTGCCACCTCCCAATAAGGATCATATAAACAATAGGAGGCTCAAAGCCATCACGGCCATCCCTGCAATCATTCCATAAATAGAAAGATGATGCTCTCCATATTCTCTTGCAGCCGGAAGCAGTTCATCAATACTAATATATACCATTATTCCTGCCACAGAAGCAAAAATAAAACCTAACATGGCATCATTGAAAAACTTTGCCAGAAGCAAATACCCTATAAGCCCCCCTATAGGTTCTGCCAATCCTGATAAGAATGATAATCTGAAGGCTTTTTTTCTGCTTCCTGTGGCATAGAATATGGGTACTGCAACAGCAATGCCTTCCGGAATATTATGAATGGCAATGGCAAATGCAATGGGTATTCCAAGCTTTGGATTACTTAGTGCAGCTGTGAATACCGCTATTCCTTCAGGGAAATTGTGAATTCCTATTGCCAATGCTGTGAATAATCCCATTCGCATTAAATTTGACTTATGCTCTTCACTTTTTCCATCCATTTCTTCTACTGTATGCACTTCGTGAGGGTTCTCTGAAGAAGGAATGAGTTTATCGATAATAGCAATAAACAATATACCGAAGAAAAAACTGCCTACTGCAGCCCATGTTCCATTCTTTACTCCAAGAACAGATATTAAAGTTTCTTTGGCTTTAGCAAGTATTTCAACAAAAGATACATAAACCATTACCCCTGCGGAAAAACCTAATGCTATAGATAAAAATTTTGTGCTTGTTTTATTTGTAAGCAACGAAAGGGCACTGCCTATTCCTGTGGAAAGACCTGCAAAAAGCGTTATGGAAAATGCAAATAGAACATTTGAAAATTCCAACTTAATCCCCCCTTATATGTATATTTCACTTTCTATTATCATCTGAGTACCCTACATCTATATGCGTTGCATCACAAAAGGGCTTGTTTTTCGATGCTCCGCATCGGCAAAGGACATAGCGATTCCTTGTTTCGTAAAGTGCACCATCTGCTGACTCTAAAGGAATCATCCCTTTGATAAAAATACCTGCACTTGCATTATTATCAGGGTCTTGAAGGATTTCTATGGCCGGTTCATATGGCGGTTCAATTATTTCTCCGTTTTTATCCACTGCTGTTAATCTTCCTGCCGGACAATTACTGGCTGTTCTTATTGCTTCTTTTTTATTTTCTTCATCATGAGACTCTTCAACTAGATCCCACGTGCTGCCGTTTTTTCCATGACAGAACCTTGCATATGCACACCTGTCATCATCATAGAGGTCTATAGAAGAACCCTTCTGTAACGCTGCTCTATCCTCATATCTTAATTTTGATGCTGTTTCGGTACCTATAAAATTTGAACTCACATGAGAACCATCACAAAAAGGCGGATTCTTGGATTTACCGCAGCGGCAGAGGGCATATTCTTCAGATTGAGGAAACTTTCGCCCTTCTATGAATTCACTGCCCTCTTCATTTGATAATATTACTTTTTCACCTAATGGCACTTTACCGGTTACGATGTAAGGTCCATCCTTGATTATCTTAATCTTTGGGCTATGATTATTACTCATATTTCCTCACTCCCCTCATATCCATTGTTGGGTTTTACAGCTGTTTTCAGCATAACGAGATGAATGGTAACGCCAATGCCAACCAAAGTTAAGAATACCACAAGCCATATCTTTCGAACCATAACCATGGATATTAAAAGCATTAGCCATAAGACAAAGATAGCTGCTATTTTTCTTTCTTTGGATATTCCCTGTTTGGTCCTCCACGCAACGATATATGGTCCAAAAACATAACTTTTCTCCAGCCCCTGAGACATTTTAGGATTGCCGGAAGAAAAGCACACTGCTGCCAGCAATACTAAAGGAGTGGTGGGCAAAACCGGTATAAATACTGCAGCAAAAGCCAAAGAAAGCAATAACCAACCGCATGTCGACAAAGCTATATTTTTAATATTCTTATTCAAACCATTCCTCCATAAATCAGTTAATTTATTCGGTTAACATATACTTCCTACATTCGTTTAGCAACCTGTACCCCAAGCCAGTCAAAAATGCTACCCAACATCATCTTTATAGGCCCCAGCCTCACATCATAGTAATAGTCTGACTCAAACCAGCCTTTTTCATAGAAATAGCTGTAATCATAGAACTTTGACTTTGCAGAGCGGATACCCGACCTGCTGGTCCGGAACATCATCAGTTTATATATCGAAGGTATTAACTTTGTTTTACGACTTAAACCCTTATAAAATCTCTTTGATGCCTGTTTGATCTTTTCGTTGAATTTCTTCATACGGTTTTCGGACATAGGTGCCATTGTCCACAGATTGCACCCTCTTGTCACGTCAAATCCAAGACTTGCGCCTAAGTTTTCCAGGTATTTTTGCACATTGCCTCCGGTTGGAATGCCTTGAGTGACAATAGCCATGAAGGTCTTTCCAAAGAATCTAGGCCTGTGGAGTATGAATGCCATACGATCTATAAAGTTCTTCATCCGCGCAGTTACCTGAAACGCATAGCTGGGCGTAGCGAATATAACTCCATCTGAATTCTCCATTTTCTCAAGCAATGCATCCCTATCGTCTTTCAGTAAACAAAATTGTTCGCCTTTATCAAAACACATTTTGCAGCCAAGGCAATATTCAAGGCTGCATTCATTAAGAAATACAGCTTCAAATTCAACGTCACCGAGTTCCTTCAGATTTTTTTCAAATACACTGACAGCTTGCCAGGTAGCCTGTTTACTTGCTGTACCTATAAATGCAGTAATTTTTTTCATTTTATCACTGCTTTCTCCGATATAACTTTTGCAGCATTTGCAATAGTTTGAATATCCTTCTTATCAGGATGGGTAAAATTTATAAAAAGAAACCCTCCGGTACAGGTTATCTCGTCTATAATATCAATGCCTTTTTCTAAAAGAACCTTGCGTATATCACTCTGACTTCTAAGACTTGTCGATACACTGGATGTCACAAGCACCGCCTTATTAACAAGGGAAGAGGTAAGCTTTTCGGCATAGGATAAAAGTTCGGGATTGCACTTGCCTCCATAAATACCTCCTACAAGAAAAAGCAGATCTGTTTTTTCAGGCTGTGAACTTCCTGATATTTTTTTCGTTTCAGTGCCAAGCTCCTTCCCTATGGCCTCCGCAATTTTTCGCGAGTGCTGTGTTTTTGTTGCATATACAACAGACACATTCTTCATAATAATATCCTTCTTTCTTAATTAAAATACTAATTATTCATTAATCCTTTCATTGTAAATTCTGCAAGATATTCAATCACTTCAGGAAAATATTTAAGTCCTATTTCTGCCTTGTGTGTTTCAACATTTACCAGTGCTCCGAATATGGCCATAATCATCTCTGCATCGATATCAGAACGCATCTTCCCATGAATCTGCCATTTTCTGATGACCTCGACAAAGCTATTATAAAGAAAATCCACCTGACCGGCACCGTTTTCCTCACGGAAGCTTTGTTCAAGCTTCTGAAAAACATCTCTGTTATACCATTCTCGCAATATGGGGTTTTCCATCATCCCTTGAAGGTTTTTCATCATCATCTCCCGGACAACAAGTATGGGGTTTGCTTCTATATCCAGTGATGCCATTATGCTGCTTTTAAGCTTTACATTTTCGTCGTTATATATCTCCATGAAAAGTTTATCCTTCGAAGCATAGTAATTGTAGAATGTTCCTGTGGCCATACCAGCCTGCTTCATTATCTCAGCCACATTTGTATCTTTAAAGCCCTTTTTCTCAAATATCTCTTTACCGCATTTATAAATTATATCTTTTTTATCACTCAAAAATGATTACCCCCAAGTAACTAAATAATATGAATGAATATTTTTTAATTCATTCATATTTTATCATGGCAACTATTGGATGTCAATAAATACTAATAAGTTTGGCGATACTGAAAAATAAGAAAACCCACCCGCTATAGCCTATTATAGATTACTGGCAGCCCCGGAAACCTTGTTATTGCGTAATAAAAGCCCATCTATACAGAATTATTTAATCTGCAAAGATGGGCTTTTTGTTTTTTTCTCGTCAGTAACTTATATTATTTAGACTTATTCAGTTATTTATCGAGGCATTCGCCGCCGCATTCTCCGCATCCGGGGCACTTTACACCTCTTTTTTTATCCTTTCTGATTTTGTATATGCCTAAACCAATAAATGCGGCACATACAGCAATAACGATATAATCTACTCCACTCATATATTTACCCCCTGCATTCCGGCAGATGTTGAAATGCTTTTTTTACTGCCTTTTCTCATTAAATAAACGATATAACCTACTATTAAAGCAACAGCAATGAGTCCTGGGACAAATCCTTCTCCAATTGTTCCTGTAGTTACCAAAGTGCCAATCTGGTATACTAGGAAGGATAATGTATAACCCATACTAAGTTGAAAGCTAACAGCGCCCGCAAGCCATTTTCGTGACTCCAATTCAGAATTCATGGCGCCGATGGCCGCAAAGCAGGGCGGTGTGAAAAGGTTAAATACCAGGTATGAAAGCCCAGCCACCGCAGTGATGCCAAATATTGAGCTTACTTCCGCACCGCTGCCGACAAGCGCTAATTCCTCAACATCAATAAAATTCGTTATCCCAAAGCATACGGCTAATGTTCCTACTACATTTTCCTTGGCTATGAATCCTGTTACGGCTGCTGCCGCAAACTGCCAGAGACCAAAACCAAGGGGAACAAATAATATAGCCAAAGGAGATGCAATGCTTGCTAATATGCTTGTCTCCGGAGCAGTTTCAGCAACAACCTGGAATTGCCAATCAAATGTTTGCAGAATTTGAACGGCGGCGTTACAAACCAGAATAATTGTTCCTGCTTTGATAATGAAGGCCTTTGCTCTCATCATCATGGATATGGCTGCTCTCTTGATACTTGGGAATCTATATTCCGGAAGCTCCATTATGAAATAAGAAGTTGAAAAATCTCCGGTAATCTGTCTTACAATCAAAGCACCTATAATAATTACAAAAATTCCTAAAAAATACATTGAAGTCCCCACCCAGCTGTTATCGCCAAAGAAAACTCCGGCAAAAAGAGCAATTATGGGAAGCTTTGCCCCGCAAGGCATAAATGTTGCCAACATCGCAGTAGTACGTCTTTGTCTTTCATTTTTTATGGTTCTGGTAGCCATAACACCTGGTATCCCGCATCCGGTACCTACAATCATCGGTATTATTGACCTTCCAGATAATCCGACTCTTTTAAAGAACCTATCTAAAACTACGGCTACACGAGCCATATATCCGCTGTCCTCCAAAAGAGCCAAACAGAAGAATAGGACCATAATCAAAGGTAAGAAACCAACAACAGCGCCTACGCCGCCAATAATACCGTCAAGAAGCAGAGAAGCGACAACGGGGTTTACATCTTCGCCCAGCAATGATGCAACAACTTCGTACAATGAGTCGATCCAGCCTACAAAATAATCTGCCAGCATCGGTCCAAGCCAAGATTGAGAGATAGAAAAAACCAGCCAGACTATTACGGCAAAAATCGGAATCCCCAGCCATTTGTGCGCAATTATTCTGTCGACCTTGTCTTGTATGGTCTGCTTTTCCGGGCTTACCTTTTTCCTCTCAACTTCACTTACAATATCGTTTACAAATGCAAATCGTTTTTTATCGGCTTTTTCAAATTCTTCTTTCGTAGAGGCTTTTGCTGTACCTCCGATATTAGGAGCAATTTGCTTCTTTTTTGCCTTGACAACGGTTACTACTGAATCAATAAGTTCAAGCAAACCGTTATTTTCGGATTTTGTTGCTATGGTTTGGATAACAGGGCACTTCAATGCATCACTTAATTCAGGAACATTTATTATAGTGCCTTTTTTCTCTGTCAAATCACTCTTGTTTAGTGCAATAACAACAGGTATGCCCAGTTCCAATAATTGTGTAGTAAAGAATAAGCTTCTGCTTAAATTAGTTGCATCCACAATATTTATGATAGCATCAGGATTTTCGTTTTGAACAAAGTCCTTAGTTATTGCTTCTTCATTTGTATAAGGAGACATGGAATATGCTCCGGGTAAGTCTACAACAACCAAATCTTCCTTTTTGGGATTAAGATTCGGTTTAACATCTCCTGCCTTTTTTTCTACAGTAACTCCGGGCCAGTTACCAACATACTCGATTTTACCCGTAATAGCATTAAATAATGTTGTTTTTCCGCTATTTGGGTTTCCCGCTAAAGCTATTTTCATAATTTACCCCCTTAGAAATTGTTTGTTGCGTCTAACTTCAAATTAATATTACATCTGATACAATAAGAATAATTAAACTATAATTGCCTTTGCCAAATCCTCATCTATGCTGTATCTTGCGTCTTTTATATTAATGATATAGTTAGATGCCAATTTGGAAATTATTGTTACTCTTTCACCCGGGTAGCATCCCAGTGTAAATAAAAACTTGCGAATATCTTCTCGATCAGTATTAACAGAATTAACTGTATATGGTGTATTGAGTTTTCCTTTTGCCAATGATAACATAAGCACCCTCCTAACACAGATATAATATTTTATCGCCAATGTACCATACTTACCGTATATTGTAATTTAATAATATCCTTATTGAGAATGAAAGTCAATACTAGTTTCGCTTATTTTTATCAAATATTGTACATTAATGTTATGCTAAAAATGCACTTTTATATCGCTAATATCCTTCAGATGAGGTATGTTGACTTATTAGTTTAATGGTGTCAAACTAGCATTAAACATAACGCTATTAAACCCAGGAGGATTACATTATGTTAAAATATAAAAAGCCCGCGTTTTGGGTTGTAATCACGGCAGTCATTATTTTGGTGATGTGCATTGCTTTGATAATAAATACCTTGATGAATAGGACAAATTTGATAGGTTCAAACTATCGCGTCGAGAAAGTTTTGTATGATACATCTTTGAGCCACACAACGGAAAAAGAACCTGATTTTTGCATTACGGCTGACTATCGGCTTTATACCAAGGCAGCACTGGATAAAGCATGGGAGTATGTTGGTAAGCTGGAGACATATCCTTTAACTGTTGAGGAGTTGGAAGATTACTGTTCTTATAATAGGGGATGGGCATCGAAATATAATGTTCGCCAAATTGCAGATGCTTATATTCTTCGAATTCCAGGTGATGGAAGTCAAGACTTTTATCTGGCCATTCAGACCGGCTCCGGAGATACCCTGTTAGGCTATGGATGGGAGGATATCAGCGAGCGAGGGCAAGGTGCATCCGACGACACGAGCCTTCAGTGGCTGTTTTTGTTGGTTCCAACACTCCCGGAGCACGGTGCTGATGCTGACTTCCTTGATCGCTCTCTTGCCGCATCCGTAGGTGAATCGGTAACCTGTTTTTCCTTCTATGAAAACGAATCAGCGCCAGGCTATATGATTTCCGGCTTTATTACAGACGGCAGCACTGAAAAGTCTGATATGGGCTTTGCGGTTTTTCAATTTAAAGACAGGCGTTATAAGCTTAAAGACTACCATTTATATATCAACGCTGCAATAAGTAAAGTCCCTCAAATTGATTCAACAATCCATGATAGAATTTATATTGCTGATACGCCTGCTATTTGTAATGCTTCCGGTGAAGCCACCGGCGGAATATCTTTTGATGTAATCTTAAGCAATAATGAACGGCTCACGTCTATAACAAGGGTAGTTGACGGTAATCAGGAGATTACCAATACCGTTGGAACAAATCCATCCATGACCGTCTTCCGTCGGTCTACAAAAGATCCCGAACGTAAAATCCACTATCAATTTTCCTAAAATTAAGGCGTCTAGTTCAACGCTTTTAATTATCTATTTTTCTGATATGCCTTGTGTCAGCTGTTCATATTTTTCTGCCCATACTTTCCATTCATCTTCTCGTTGATCATATGTGTTACCACTTAGAAGGGCATTAATAACACTTAAGCACACGTGCCACCCAGCAAGATCTTTAGATGTTTGGTCGGTAATATTCTTAATTTTTTCAATTAAGACTAAACGGCAGCCTTCCGGTTCATGAAACAACTCAAATCTAACCCTGTCTTCCCCCCAGGTATATTCCAAGACCGAATATTTCTTAACCTCAATAATCTCAAGCTCTTCGAAAGTACCGTCGCCGAAATCAAATTTAATTTTGCCTCCTTCTTTTAAATCCTCTATAGATAATTCAGAGAACCATTTTGACAGCTTATCGTTTTCTGTTAATGCAGACCATACTTGTTCAACAGGGAATTTTAAATGACGTTCAAAACGTGCCACATAGCCTTCTTGGTTTTTCTCTATTACTGCTAACATTTTATTCCTCCATTATCTTTTTATTTATTCATACGTTTTTTCGTGTTAATAAGTCTATCTTCTGTTTCAAGGTGCTTTTCTAAAGAATCCAGTTTATCTGACCAAAAATGCTGATATGGTTCGAACCAATTATGGATCTCACGCAAAGGCTCAGCATCCAATTGATAAATGTGAGATTGTCCCTCCTTTTTAACATTAACAAGGTTGGCTTCACGTAAAATACGTAAATGCTTTGATATACCTGGTTGACTTAAATGTAGTATTTCAACCAGCTCTCCTACGGAACGTTCTTGTGTACGCAAAAGATCAAGAATTTTTCTGCGGTTAGGTTCTGCCAATACAATAAATAATTTGTTTTTATCCATAAATATATATTACCATACAGTTATATAACCATCGATGTATATTTTGTGAATAATAATCTGGTTGCAGAATTAAAAGACGCTGATTTCTCAACGTCTTTTAATAGAAAATATTCTTTTGGGCATCGCTTGCCTGATATGTATACAGGGCCTGCCTTATAACCTTGATGCAAAGTGGTCCATCGCTTGCTTCACTTCTTCTACTGCTTCAGGTTTTACTATTTCAAAAAACTTAGGCATTATTTCTTGTAAATATGCCTTATCGAATGTTCCTGCAGCTTGTTTTGCAAAACTATTCTCTAATAGTAATTTGGCTTCTTCCTTTTTGCCATCCTTTACTCTTTCAATAAAAAAATTATAGAACAGCTCTTGTCCCTGGTTCATATATCAACATTCCCTTCAGTGTTTTATCAGTCATTATTCTCTACAAAAATTTTTAAATTATTAAGTTTTTCATCCTGAAACTATAAATAGGATTTAACCGCTTCTGCACCTTAAACAAATATTAACCTAGCCGTGCCTTTTCAAGGGCAGCTATATCCAATTTTTTCATTTTTAGAAATGCCTCTGTGATCCGTTTTACTTCTTCTTTAGTTCCACTTGCCATAATTTCATTCATATTGTACGGTACAATCTGCCATGATAAACCGAATTGATCCTTAACCCATCCACACTGCTCAGCCTCGGGAACAAAAGAAAGTTTATCCCAGAAATAATCGATTTCTGCCTGGTTTGCACAAAGAATCATCAAAGAGAACGCTTCATTAAACGTAAAGTCCCCACCAAAGCCATGATCCATAGCAACAAACTGATTTCCCTGGATATTAAGCTCGCTGTAATTTATTTTTGCTCTCCCGTCCTTTGGCTCTCCAGCCTGATAATAGTTCACATAGCCTTTACTGGATTCTTCAAAAACTGAAAGATAGTAATCAATAGCTTCTTCCGCTTTGCCGCACACTTCCCCTGCAAACAGCAAAACCGGTCTTATTCTCTGGTGCTGTGACATATTTTCAACCAGCATGAGCTGCCAGCCGAGACCATATTTGTCCTGAATCCAGGCATAACGTTTACTGAAGGGGTACTCACCTAAGGGCATGAGTTCTGCCCCACCCACTGACAGATTATCATACAATCTGTCAACTTCTTCTTGACTGCTGCAAGCTACCATTAAAGAAATTGACGGATTTAAAGTAAAGTAGGGACCGGCGCTTATTGCGGAAAATCTCATACCGGCAAGTTGAAAATCAACGGTTTGTGCATCGCCTGATGGGGTATCAGGAATTTTATCGATGCTAATTATTTTTGAATCCTCAAAAAGATTTACGTACAATTGCACTGCTTCGACGGCTTCTTTATCATACCATAAATGAGGGATTATTTTCTGCACAGTACTAACCTCCTTTTTTTAGCAGTTGACCTGCATCATTTGCTTATAGGATCACTATTAGTAATCATTATTATACACCGCATATGCCTTGAGGATGCAAAAAAATGCCATTTGAACTTGACTTTGGCAACAGGGTATTTAATGTGTTAAATCTGCATTTTTTCAATCAGCTCTTGGTCTAGTTGAAGGAACCGGTTTAATTTCTCTTCGGACTTGAATATCTCATCAATAATATCCAGTGTATTGTCATAATGCATCATTTTAAAGTACAGGCATCTGACGAAGTTTTTGGCATTAACCCTTGCGACATACTGCAGTCGGTCTCTTTGCCATTCAATACATTCACTTAATTCTTCAAGCCATTTTATAATAGCATGCTTGGATAAAAGGTTTTCTTTAATAATTCTAAAAACAACACGGCTTATGCGCTCGTCCTCTTCATTGCAAAAAATATACTTCCCATTATACATGACCTTTTTAAAAGCCTTTAAGATCTCTCGAATCACTCCTCCGTCACTTTCACTGCATTGTACCAGCTCATCCATTACATCGGCGCCATGAGCTGTCCCATGAGCCCATCCTGATCCTTGAATATATCCTCTAAGATCCATTTCTGAAGTATAATATCCTATAAATTTGTTCTTGATCTCAATAAACTCATCAATACTTAGAAACGCTTTTTTCCTATGCCTATTTAAAATCAGAGCTACACCTAATGATGAAAATGTTCTTGTAAAAACACTATCATTTCCATCGCTGCCTATTTGATAGAATAAATGTTTTTCATCGAGAAGAATGAAAAGAATATGTCTAAGCTGATCTTCATTAAAATACTCCTTTACATCTATCCATTCGTATAATGTATTATATATTAAGTCATCACGGAGTTCTGGATCAGTATCGCCAATATATTCAAGCATCCATACTATGTACTCCCACTGCTTTTTTGTTTCTGCTACCTTATATTGATTTTCCTGTATCTTTCTTAATTCTAATATGAGCCGTTTTCTTCTATCCAAAATTCCACCTGCTTTAACTGATATCGTCTAATAAAACTTCACCATCAAAACCATATTATCAAGCGGTATCATTATTATCCACTAAAGGCACAAGCATCCCACATAGCCTCGACGTCCCCATCAATTATTCTGGACTTTATTACTTTGCGCAAAGAATAAAGCAAGTATATCAGAAAAATTTTCTTTGATGCAAGCTCCACAAATTATTTTATATATGTTATGAGATCAGGATTTTTTTCTGGCATATTGACCGTCGCGGTATTTTTATACCCAAGCAAAACCGAATAGCATGGCTTGTAATCGTCTGGTATTTTCAGTTCTTTTAGCAATTCGGTTCCCTGCGGAGAGTTAAATGCTAATAAAACAAAGAAAATCCAGCATGACCCCAGACCGATTGACTCTGCGGCAATCAGCAGGTTTTGAGTTGCTGCAGCACAATCCGCTTCAATAGGTACCGGAGCCTTTTCATCGCCGGAAACTATAATCAGTGTTGGTGCATTGTATAAACAATTGAAACACTCATTGCTCCCCAATTCCCTTAAATGTTCAAGAGCCATTTGTCTGGCGGCTTCTTTTGCTGCAATATTTAATCTGCCCAGCAGTTCCTTATTTTGAATTACAGTAAAATGCCGTGAGTACTCCCATGCGTAAGGTGCGTATAGCCCTGCTTCCAGTACCGCCTGTAATTCTTCATCCTTAATTTGTTCATCTTTAAAACTTCTGGTACTTCTGCGTTGCTTAATGTTTTTTAATGTTTCATTGTTAAATCCAGTTTGCATAACCT